>JAACDL010000002.1 GCA_009936765.1 Methanobacteriota archaeon | reverse complement strand
CATCAGATGCCTCTCAAGTCTGGAACTACAATCGCACCGGGAGAGATTGTTTTGGTTGCAATAAATGGTAGTCAAGGATTCTATCTCAAAAATACAATCGATACTATGGAATTGAGAGATTCATCAAATCAAATCATTTCGTCGATAACTTACAACTCTACAACAGAAGGTGAGTCTAGTTGGTTATGGAATGAAGAATGGACACAGGCACCTTGGGCAACCCCGGGAGTTGCTAATCCTGACACCTCACCTTACCTTGGTGATGATGCAATTGAAATTACTGAAATTTTAGCCCATTGTTCAGAAGGAACAATCACACCGAGTGATGATTGGGTTGAAGTTCTGAACAATGGAACACAAGTTATTGACCTCAGTGCTTGGAGATTAATATCCGATGACGGTGACTTATTCCACATGCGTGACAGCAACATTTGGAACTCGACTACGATGACCTTAGCACCGGGCCTTCGAGCTGTATTTACAACACCAAACTGGTTCATTAGTGGACTTGGTGGCTCCGCAATACTAGAAGACCCGGATGGTAATGAAGTGGACCGAGTTGATTGGACAATCACTACAGATTGTACGACAATGAATAGTGAAGGTGAAGTTTTGCCATGGCCTACTCCTGGACAACCAGAGCCGGACACTACAAATTTGACAAACCCTGAAGATTTAATGTTCAGCCGTTTTATGTTTGAAGAGAAGAGTCAAACTACCAATGATGAGTTCTTTGAAATTAGCAATACTGGAACTCAGACTGCAAGTTTGACTGGGTGGATGATACGTAAGACAACTACCGGAGGAGTTAGTTTCAATGGCACCTTTATTTCAGGACAAATATCTGCTGACTCTTCAGTAATAATCAGTCCAGATGCAGACTCGGTCAAAGCTATGGGTTCCACCATGATCTTAGATGCAGATGATGTAATGAGCTACCCCGTATGGATGCCGAATAGTGGTGCAACCATGCAACTTGTATCTCCAGATGGAATTGTTGCAGACACATTTGTTTACGGAAACGGACCTACATCTTCAGAAGGATGGTCAGGGCCGTCAATTGGAGTTCCTGTAACTACCGTAGACAGAATCCTGTACCTGAGAGGAGATGGTTGCGGCGACATGCAAGATACCGATTCATCAAGTGACTGGGAAATGCGTTGGTCGGTTGCTGGTGCAAGCCACTTCTGTGGAATAAACACATTTAGCGATGATACAACAGTAACTCCTCTAATTGGTCCTGATAGTGGATTTAGTGAAGTCATCAATTTGCTGGGTGACGCTGAAGATTCAATTCACCTCCATGTCTATCAATTACATCATCCAAATCTGGTTATGGCGCTGATCGAAGCGGCAAATAGAGACGTAGACATTACTGTAGTAATCCATGAGCCAGAAACCTGGTGGGGAGATTATAATGTGGAGCAAAGCCTTGCTATGGCTTGGGAATTGGAGAATGCTGGAGCTGATGTCCTTCAGTTCTCTTCCTCATCATCATCTCCTTACCAATACGTTCACTCTAAGGTAGCAGTTGTTGATTCCGAACATGTCTGGATAGGCTCAGGGAATTGGAAGAACGCATCAATGCCAGTGGATGGAATTGGAAACCGTGACTGGGGAGTTATTGTTGACAGTGTAGACTTAGCGACAATTGTCCTAGAGCGCATGGCTTTTGATGAAAACCCTAGTGAATTACACATAGAGGACTCGACCTATCAGCAACCAACTGAATCATACATTATTCCGTTTACTTATTCTGCAGGCGAAGTTACTCAAGCAATATATGGACCAATTACGGGTGAGTTACTTACCTGCCCGGACGATTGTATGTTCGGGCTTTCTGACCTGATTGATTCGGCTGATTCTGAAATTCTTCTATCACTACAATACTTGGAAATGGACTGGTACTGGGGATGGCAAGAAAATCCACTATTAGATTCACTAGAAGATGCAGCCTCAAGGGGAGTTTCTATTAGATTGGCAATCAATCAACACTATATCGATGATAACCCCGAAATCCGAGAAGTTGTTAGTGAACTAAATGACTGGGATGGAGATGTTGAAGCCATTTTGATGAGTGAAAATGAAACTATCGAAAAGTTGCACAACAAAGGAGTTATTGTTGATGGAGAAAGTGTTCTAATCTCTAGTATCAACTGGGGAGACAATTCTATTCTTAGGAATCGAGAGATGGGGTTGATTATTCATTCCCAAGCAGTCACTGCACCGTTTGAAGAATCATTCTGGGAAGATTGGAATAGATTAGATATGAACACAGATAGCGACATCGATGGAATTCCAGATTATTGGGAAGTTGCTAACAACCTATCACGTACTAACCAAGACTCTAATCTGGACCCTGATGGGGACGGACTAAACAACATAGGCGAATTCTCTTACGGCTCAAACCCATATTCGAATGACACGGATGGAGACTGTATCACTGATGGAAATGAAATCTTGTGGGCTGCGAATAATCCAGATGTCAGCGCAGGGGATGCTGTTACTATGGCAGACGCAGATAATGATGGACAAGCCGATAGCGAAGTTATTGGATGTGAACCAGATACTGGAAATGGAAATAACGGCGGAGATAACAACCAGGGTTCCGATGATACCACAACTCAGGATTCAGATGGAGATGGTATTCTCGATGAGGTCGATGATTGTCCAGACACAGTTACAGGCGCTGCCACTGACACACAAGGTTGCTCAAACGAGCAAAACAAGAAACAGGTCGTTGATGAATCTGGCGAAGATGAAGAATCCTCCGGCATGACATTTATGCTCACTCTAATTACAATTGGATTGCTAGTTCTAGTGGGCGCTGGAACAATTCTGCTAACAAAGAAGAAAGAGCCAGAGGATGACGATGTATCTGCAGAGATGATCGCTACTGAAGCCGCTGATTCTAAGAATTGGGAAATGCCAGTCCTTAACGGCTCTGCAGAAGGAGAAGGGGCACCTAGTGAAGACCCTGGGAAATTCCCCGGTTGGAGTGAGGAGCAGGTTCAGAAATACCTCGATTCTGGTTGGTCCGAAGAACAGCTTTCTGAGTGGTATCAGCAACAAATTAAGGACAATTCCTCAGAAGATTGACAAGGGAGCGCCCTAATCGAGGTTTGATTGAGATGAGATTCCGTAGCACTAACCCTGCCCTAAATCCGCAATTTTTCCAAGGTGGAATAGCCACTGAGAGAATGACAATTGATGGAACGATCAATAAAACTCTGGTCATGCTAGGCCTAGTTTCCGTTGCAGCATTAGGCACCTACTCAATAAGCATGGAAAACCCTGGACTTGCCACACTTCTAGGCTTAGGTGGAGCGATTGGTGGATTTGTCATGGCACTAATCATAATGTTTGCAAGACCTAATAATCCGCAAGTTTTGATGGCTATGTATGCTTTACTTGAAGGATTATTCTTAGGCTCTTTTTCATATATGGTTGAGAATTACTATCTTGGAGGTTCTGAAGGGATTGTTCTACAAGCATTGGTTGGAACTGTGTCTGTGTTCCTCGTAATGCTGTCATTATACCGTGCTAAAATAATCAAAGCTACAGAAAAGTTCACTCTGGTTGTGATGTCAATGGCTGGAGCAATTATGATGATATATCTATTCAACTTCATTCTAAGTTTCATGGGTACTAGCGTTCCATTCCTTCACAGCAGTGGACCTATTGGGATTGTAATCAGTTTAGTTTTCGTAGGCGTCGCATCCATGTTCTTAATTCTTGATTTCGCAATGATAGAGAATGGAGTAAAGTATGGCGCACCAAAGAATATGGAGTGGTATGGAGCTTTCGGGCTTACTATGACCCTAATTTGGTTATACTTTGAAATGCTAAAGTTAATCGCTAAACTACGTGATTGAAATGAGTCGAACGCTGGAAGTGTGCGATTTATCCGATTGGCGGGCTGGTGGACAGCGTCGAATTGACTTTGTCAAGAAGATGGGAGATGCACTCCAAGACATAGGATTCTTCGCCCTTACAGGGCATGGAATTGATGTTGATTCAATCAAACAATCTTATTCAGTTGCGGAAGACTTCTTTGAATTGTCTCAAGAAGAGAAATCTCGATATGAACAAGCCGAATTATTTCGTCAAAGAGGTTACACACCATACGGTGTTGAACATGCTAAAGACAACCCTGCTCCTGACTTGAAAGAGTTCTGGCAAACGGGAAGGACAATTGAAGATCCTAATTTTCATAAAAATATCTGGCCAGAAAACCCAGTGGGTTTTGAGCATTCTATTGATGGACTCTATATCGCAATGGAATCGATGAGTTCAGAACTTCTAGCCGCAGCATCACTATATCTCGACAAGCCTGAATCATGGCTTCCAGATATGGCGCACAATGGTAATACAATCCTCAGAGTAATCCACTACCCTGCACTTGGACAAAATGCTCCTAAAGGCGCTGTTAGGAGTGCCCAACATGAAGATATTAATCTCATAACACTCTTAGTAGGCGCTACGGCTGATGGTTTACAAGTAATGGACCATGACGGGTCATGGATTGAAGTTCAAGGTAACCATGACCACATTATTGTCGACAGTGGCGACATGCTGCAAAACCTCACAAATGGACTTTTCAAATCTACGACTCACAGAGTAATCAACCCTCCAGACGCAACATCAGACAGGTACTCGATGCCTATGTTTGTACATCCAAGGAATGAAGTTGATTTGACACCTCTTCCCGAATTCGTAGAACTGACCGGCGGGGAGGTCCTGTATGATTCGATTAATGCAGGAGACTATCTTCATCAAAGATTAGTTGAAATCGGATTAGCATCCTAAGGTGTGCCAGATGAGAACAATGCCTGAGATTCTAGCATCCAAACGCGATGGAGAATCTCTAGAGGCAGAAGATTTCAAATTCATCTGCACAAATATCGATCAAATTCCAAGGGAACAATTGGGAGCATTCTTGATGGCATGCCAAATCAATGGCTTGACGTCAGTCGAGACTAGCCAACTTACACAAGAGATGTTGAATGCAGGAAATAGAATGCAAGTTGCTCCCTCAAGGGTCGACAAACACTCAACTGGAGGAGTAGGCGACAAGATGAGTATTGTCCTAGCTCCTGCCCTAAGGGCTGCTGGCGCTACAATACCCATGTTGGCAGGTAGAGGATTAGCACATACTGGTGGAACGATAGACAAATTGGAAGCAATACCTGGCTTCAACACTGGACTGAGTATGGCCGAAATGTTGACCAATCCTTGCTTTATTTCTCGGCAGACCGAAGATATCGCTCCAGCAGACAGAATCTTGTATTCGATAAGAGACATCACCGCAACCGTTCCACAAATTGGGTTAATCACTGCATCAATAATTTCTAAAAAGGCAGCAGAAGGCTTAGAGAAATTAGTTCTAGACGTCAAATGTGGAAATGCAGCATTCATGAAGAATAAGGAAGATGCTGTATCTCTTGCTAAATCGATGGTGAAAACTGGAACCGATTTAGGTATGGAAGTAACTGCGCAGGTCACAGAGATGGACAATCCAATAGGATTAATGTTTGGAAACAGTCATGAAATTGTAGAATGCATAGACTGTCTGACTGGCAGAGGGCCTGCTGACACAATGGAATTGGTTTACAGTCAGGCAGACGCATTGGGTTTCGATATTCGACAATCAATCAGTGATGGCAGTGCACTTGAGGAATTCAAGAAAATGTGTTCTCGCCAAGGAGTAGCAACAGAAGTAATCGACAATTTGGTTAATGAACCTTGGAGTGTTTTGCCTAAAGCAAATCAGTCACATGAGATTATGGCTACAAAGTCGGGTTGGATTGCAGGAATAAATGCTCTAACGATCGGAGAAGTGTTGTGTAATCTAGGGGCTGGAAGAACTGGCGACAACAACGATATTGATCACGGGATTGGGGCAGAACTCCTAGTTTCACAGGGTCAAGAAATCATCCAAGGAATGCCTTGGATTAGATTCGACGTCAACAATGAACTCTCAACAAAACAGGTTCAATTAATCGAAAACTCATTACAAATCACTGAAGAGGTTTTCGAAAAACAATCCAGGATTTTGCAAGTAATCACTGCTTGAAAAGTGCGGTTTTGATGGAAGCCGTCATATAGGGAAGGCATGTCGGCAAGGATGCCGTTTTAGCTTAGTTGGTGGAGCGTGGGACTGTTAATCCCAAGGTCGTGGGTTCGAGCCCCACAAACGGCGCTCACTGAGTAATGATGTACTACACGCCAGTGAATGGGTGAGGGAAAATTACTTTTTCGTAGGTTCTAAATCTCCCTGAAAAAGCATCAAATGCAATACTTATATTGAGTAAAATATGGGTACTGACTTTAGCGATTTATCTCGTACAATTCTTTAACAACATGATAAGCGATTCCTCAAGTAGTTGAAATCATTCGAATCTAACATGGTCAGAGGGAACACTCTTACCGAGTCGCCAAGAACAAAGGTGACATTTACGATTGTTACAGCCGTATTTTCTCTGCTGTTATGGATTGGGTTCGCTACAGACCTGTTCTTGCATAAAGCGAGTACTGAATCTATTGTAAGTTCCGAAATAGTTCCTGAAATACTTCTTGGCCTATTCCGAATAGGTGCTGCTTATCTTGCGTTTCATGCCATCTTTTTTTGGATGGTAATAAGCCCACGTGCAGGAATTATGTACAGTATAGATTTCCATACAGGAAATGTTGTTAAGCATGAAGTCGAAGGTCTTGAACGTCTTGTAACATTCAGTAGTTGGCAACTGATTCTCTGTGGAATATTCTTCTTTTTAGCAGGCCTTGTAAGTTGGCTATCTATTTTTGAAATGGAGATCCCCTCATTACTTAATCGAATTATTCCATTCCTGTATTTTATGGCATTGAGCGCATCTAGCTTAACTGCAATAGTGGTACGATATGTGATTATTCCAGCAGATACTAAGAGCAATAATCCGCTTGGACATATGTTTTTGAAGCATGAACAAGTGATGCATAACTGGACGATAATACTGCTTTCAGTAGAACTCGTTCTTGGAACGATTGAAGTTCTTCCAGAGGGAGTTATCCTTGGAGGATTCCTAGGTGGAATCTACTTCTACTTCGCTTACGTATGGGCACGATTCTTTGGCGAATACTTCGTTTATGATTTTATTGACCCAAGACCCAAAAGTGCACCATACGCTATTGTAGGGTTGGTTGTTGCCTTTGGTATATTCTTCATGATAATGTATGGACTTTACCTGATTCTTGAATGGAATCAATGGTTAGGGATACCTTTAGTTATACTCTTTGTACATCGTTCTGTTTTATTGAATCTACCTTCTAATTGAATGAATGTCGCTCCTAGATGGGACCACTAACTCTCGCGAAACCCATTGTACCCGGCATTGTATAGGGCACCCGATGGACCAACATACGAAATACACAAAGACTGGAAACCATCGAAGTGATTACTTCATTTTGCCTAAACAGTTTCGCAAACACATTTCCAATTCAGGATATGTGAACTCATAACCAGATTCAAGTAATCGAGTAGGCCTTACATCTTGGCCTTCTAATACCAGCTTCTTACCCATTTCTCCGAATAATAGTTTGATGACAAAACCGGGTAAAGGCATGAATCCAGGCCTGCGTAACACACGACCTAGCACTCTTGCAAATTGTTTCTGATTTACTGTATTAGGTGCAGTCAGATTGTATGCACCATCACATGAATCATTCATCATAAGATGATGTATTGCATATACCTCGTCATCAAGTGAAATCCATGATTGCATCTGCTTGCCGCCTCCAACTGGTCCACCTGCTCCTAATTGAGCAGGTAACAGGAGTTTGGCAAGTGCTCCACCCAGTGGCGAAACTACAATGCCCGTTCTGAGATGTAAGACGCGTATCCCTGCTTCACTAGCCACAGTAGAAGCATTCTCCCATTCACCACAAATCTCTGCTAGGAACTCATTACCTGGAGATGATGATTCATCTAGAACTTCAGTTCCTCTCTCACCGTAAAAGCCGATTGCTGATCCACACATTAGGGTCTTTGGAGGTTTGTCGAGTTTGGAAATTAATTTAGAAAGATTCTCTGTAGGGATAACTCGACTATCACGAATTAGTTGCTTTCTTTTCTTTGACCATCTCTTGTCCCCAATACCGGCTCCTGCAAGATGTATTATAGTGTCAAAACCATTCATATCTCCTTCAACAACTTCACCAGTAAGATCGTTCCAGCGTACTATCTGTGTAGAATTGACATCGGGTGGTAATTTGGTATTTACACGCAGTAATCGATGGACTTCGTGGCCTGCTGTTTCAAGAAAGGCGCATAGTTGTAGACCAATCATTCCAGTTGAACCTGAAACAAGGACTCTTTTTCGATCTAATTTTGCTGTTGCTTGAATTTGTCTGATATCGTTGGTAACTCTTGTACTACGGTAATTGAACATCTGCCTAATTCTTGGAAGTACCGTTAGACCTGCAGACCATCCTGTCAAAATATGGAAGGGCAAACGGTATTCCACATTGTCACTTATCTCAGTTACATTTTTGGATACAGTATTGAAATTATGAACATGATTCCAAGCACCAAATGGCCCTTTCATCATTCTGTCTGCGAATGATTCTCCTGGGACAACACTGTGGTGTTTGGCTATCCATTTCATCCTAATAGGACCCAACCCTACCTTGAACACGGTCTCGTCATCATTAACCAGCCTACCTGCATTCATTGGCTTGATACCTTCCCATTCAGGCATGATGCGACGAAAGGCACCGAGGCTGTTGTACCAGTCCCAGATCTCTTCCTTGCTTGCGCTATGCTCTGCCGTATGATTGAAATGTGGCAATTCAATTCCTCCTTAGATATGAAATATTAACGGGGTTAGAATCTTTATTGAACAATTTTTGTTGTTTGGTATTAGAGTTAGAATAACTTTCCATGTAACCTTTGGTTTTGAATTTCCTTTTGGTTGAGTCTGTAGTCATACAACGGATTTTACCATATACTTCTCTTTCAGTCCAACCTCTGTCGAATTTACCCAATACCCAACCGATTCCAGTATAGGTGTTAGGGTCTCTACCATCTAGTGCCCACTTATCATTTAGAGCCACCATGTATTCCATGGCGATCTCTGGAGTTGGAGTCCATTCAAGAATTTTCTTGCCCCATAGCATTCTCAAATAATTGTGTATCATCCCATCTGCTTTTAGCTGGCGTTGAGCAGCATTCCACAATTCGTCATGTGTTTCTGCATTTTCAAATTCTTCGAACGTGTAAATGAATGGTCTTGGATCACTTTCGTGCTCTTTCAGAGTCTTCTGGGCCCACTCGGGTATGGATTCAAATTTGTGGTGATTAATTACGTCCGCACAATGGATGAAACCTAAGTCTCTCCAAGTTATTACTTGGTAGATGAAGGATTCAACATCGGAAGGTAGACCCCACCATCTAGCTCTACGGCCGTCATTTGGCGGTGTAATGTTAGATACATCCCAGTCGTATTTTTGGAATATGTCATTCAGTATCTGGTGGGTACTGATATGACCAAAGTGAAGATATGGCGATAGACCACTCGCACCATTCAGTTCTGGTTGGTTTCTATTGTCTACGTATTCGCTTAATCGAGTGTGCAAGAACTCTTTCCATCTTGTATTCGCAGAAGACGACCCTCCCATCATGTGTTGAACAGGGGGAACTGAGTGATCGATAACTAATTTCGAGAGTGCATTTATTCCAATATCTTGAATTTCACAAATTCTCCAAATAAACTCGTAAGGAGTAATAGGAGTATCACTCTCTTCGAATATACGTTCGATTTCTGATTGGTCGATAACTGGTAAACCCTCCGCCAATGTAATCGGCTCAGGGTGTGGGAATTCCATCATGTGATTG
>JAACDL010000061.1 GCA_009936765.1 Methanobacteriota archaeon | reverse complement strand
GATAGTCCCTGGTCTTGTTGACTCTCATACTCATCTACTTTGGGCAGGTGACAGAAGTCGTGAAGTTTCATGGAAACAGCAGGGCCTCAGTTACCGTGAAATTGCATTGAAAGGAGGTGGTATAAATGCCACTGTTGAACCAACTAGGGATTCCACTGATGAGGATTTGAGACTCATTGGCATTGAAAGAATGCAGGAAGCCTTGCGTAATGGAACAACGCACATGGAGGCGAAATCTGGCTATGGGCTAGATACTAAAACCGAACTTCGTCTTCTTACAATCGGTAATCAATTAAATGAAATTAAGAATTTACCAACTCTCGATTTAACATGGTTAGGGGCCCATTCAGCCCCGCCTAGTTCTACTATTACTGAATATTGTGAGGAGATTTTGTCTGACCAACTTCCAGCTATTATTGACCAAGGGATAGCGCGTAGCGCTGATGTTTTCTGCGAACCTGGCTGGTTTAGTGTTGAACAAAGTGAAGATATTCTCAAGGCTAGTCGTTCGGGAGGATTAGACCTTCGAATACACATCGATGAATTTGTTGACGGTGGCGGAGGAGAATTGGCTGCAGAACTTTCTGTCACTACTGCCGATCACGCCCACTATACCAATCCCAATTCTCGTGATTCAATGAGTAAGGCTGGAGTCAATACGGGATTTTTGCCTGGCACACCATATGCAATGGGAGATGATTATCCTCCATTCCAAGATTGCCTTGATAATAATTGGGCTTGGTCCTTCGCCTCTGATTTCAATCCGAATTGTCGAACCCTTAGTCTTCCATTCCTAGGGTCTGTTTTGGTTCAGCGCAATGATATCTCACCAATTGCTTCTCTAGCGGCTTGTACTCGCAATTCAGCAGAAACTACTCCTCACCCTTCTGGTCTTAAACACGGGCAGATATGTGAGGGAGCTATTGCAAATCTTAACATTGTCAATAGTCCGTGGTGGGAAGCATGGTGTTTGCAACCAGGTCATTCTCCATTTTATGCAACCATGCTTGCAGGTGAGATGATTTATCATTAAAGTTCTTCTAGGAGGCATTTGCTATGAAATCAAAAAAGAGTGATTGGATGGAGACAGTTGTTTGCTCAGCGCGACGTGGCGTAGATGCTAGGTTAGAACGAATGCTTGAAGCTCGGCAGGAAATGCGCCGAAGAACAGATGGTTGCATTAGAGCCTGGGTTGCTCGTTCAATGGATAATCAACCAATGTTTTTGTTACAAGCAATTTACGAAGATGAGGATGCTTGGCATAATTGTGCAAAAAGAATTGCAGATGAGTTAGATTCCAGAGACGGAGGTATCGATTCTCTACTTGGAGGGCCACCGTTAGTTGGAATATTTGCTTTAGATCCGAAAGACCTTGATTTGGAGCCCCCCTGATTGTCGCATAACATACATTATGCGACGCCGCCGATTAACCAGCTAGGCGTTATGTCGAGCAGTGTACTGTTTAAGGGCTATATATTGCAAACTTTTGGAAATTACACCCTTGAATGGGGGGGTTTTATGGTAAAAAAGGTAAAATATCGATTTTTTCAATCATAGGATTCATTACTATGATTATACAGGGGTGTTTGTTCTTATGGCTGAAGTTAGCGGATTCTGTTTGAAATGCAAAACCTACGGTCCTATCAAAGATGGTAAGATGATCGTAATGAGTAATGGTCGCACACGGTGCGCTGGTTTCTGCTCACAGAATGGCTGTACTGGAAAAATTTCTAAGATTGTTTCTTGAGTAATGCACCGATTCGGATATATACCGAATCACAGTGGCCAAGTTGCAAGGGCTCGTGGTCTAGGGGTTATGACGTTGCCTTGACATGGCAAAGATCGCCAGTTCAATTCTGGCCGAGCCCACCTTGCAATATTAATAATAGTGATTTTAATCTATTTGCTTACGAGTAGGTAATTAGCGTTTAATCATCCGATTCTATTTCTTCAGAATCTGGAACGTTAGGCTTCTCCTTAGCCACTGGCTTTTCATCAATGAATGAAAAATCAGTTGAACCACCTACCCAGTTCTTGACGTTACTATCATCACCCTCAAAGTCTTCATCTGCAATTGCAGCTCCCGGATTAATGGAATAGTCTGTTGGATCTACATCCCTTGAACTAGCGCGTTCTTCAGGTGTCGGTGCTGCTCTTTCTTCGAGGTGAACTCCAGAATGAAACGTTCCACATTCAGGACACCTTGCAGTACCCTTTTGTGATATAGTGCCACAAACCGGACAGGATTCTTTTCCAACTAGGGCGTCTAGCCTGTCAGACATAGCATCACTCGTCGTCTTCATCTTCCAAGAACATATCATCTTGGTCGGCTGTTACTTCTTCACCGTCTTCAGTTTCAATGGTTACTGTACCTTCATCGTCGTCGAATTCGACTATCTCTCCAAAGAATTCTTCTCCATCAATTTCAATTCCAACCCAGTCACCGACATCGATATCGTCATCTTCTGACTCTTCTTCTTCATCTTCCTCTGACTGTTCTTCCTCTTCCGATTCATCATCTTCATCAGTTTCATCGTCATATTGACTTTCAATCTCTAGATCTTTTGGAGCCTCTAAAATACCTTCATCCTCGTCTTCTTCTGCATCCTCATTATCTTCTTCAGATTCTGATGATTCCTCAACGGAATTATCGTCTCCCTTCACTCTTTGTCGAAGACTTGGTGCGTATACCATGTGCAAGTATGCGGTTGCCCCAAGCCCAATGACTCCAAGGATGATGAACATTATACCATCTAGATAGAACCCTTTAGGCATTGAATTAAGAGTGCCATCACTAGTTTCCCCTGAGAATATAGTTATTGAATTCCTACACTCATTTGGATCAATAGATGCTTCGCATGGGTATGTTTCTCCATCATTTACGTAGCCAGAACACGTATCCCCTAAACTATCTCCGACTTCCGTCCCACAATGGTTCCAATTATCTCCATCGCCTTCATAGACAATGTTTCCACCTTCTCCTGATGCTCCAGGAATTGCGAGTCCATTTGCAATGAATAATCCAACCATAGTAACCATTAGGAAATATGCAACAGGGTAGAATATGTCGTTAGCCGATTTGCCCATCAGGAATTTCTGTAACTTAGATGGGAACTCTTTGACTTTCTTTTGCTTAGGGAACTTTCCTGGCTTGATTCCGATTTTTAAATCATCTAGAGCGTTTACTAACTCAATAGGGTCTACTCGGTTGTTTTCATTTGTGTCTAGATATTCCAAGATAGCCTTAACTTGAGTTGCTGTTAGCCATTCTCCACTTATTTTTTCGATTCCTTTCTGAAGTTCAGGTGCATCGATCAAGTTGTCATCGTTGCCGTCAACTGAAACGAATGCCTCACTGGCAGTCATACCTGATTCAGCTATGGCCAATGCTAGGTTTTCAAAGGCCATAACAACAGTGCTGCGCCAGTATTCTAAATTCTTCTTATCCTCTTCTTCGGAGTTGATTTCATCGGTTTCAATTTCATCACTCTCTTTGTGTTCTGAATCATCTTCGTCGACTTCAGCAGAAACATCTTCTGTTTCGACATCATCTTCTGATACTTCCTTGGTTTCTTCAGAGTCTTCGTGAATTTCTTCTTCAATAACATGAGCAGGGTCGGCTTCTTGTTCGACCTCCATATCTTCGTGATCATCATCACTTTCGGATTCGACTACTTCTTCCAATAAATCTTCAGCTACTTCTTCTTCGATTTCAGCATCTGATACATCTTCGACTACTTCTTCCAATACCTCTTCGGTTACTTCGTCTTCGATAACTTCTTCTTCTTCAACAAAGACTTCTGCAACAGAAACAGGCTCCTCTTCTACTACTGTTTCTTCTTCAACAATTTCTTCTAATTCTGCAACTTCATGAACTATTTCAGGTTCCGATGTTGGTTGTTCGACGGGCACATCTTCACTAACGAATGAAACACCACAACTCGAACAGGAAGTGGAATCAACAGGTTGTAATTCACCGCATGCTCCGCACTCTCCAAGGTGCTCTTCAGATACGCCACCGAATTTAATTCCACAATTCGGGCAGGATTCACTATCAAGTGGAATAATTGATTGGCAAGCGCCACATTCCGCCATTGGAATCTCTTGTATTTGTTCGTCAGACATTGGCGCCACCAACGATTGCCAGTTCAACAAACGATATAATGGTTCATGGACTTGAAGCGCTACGGGCTACATAGCCAGGTGCTATGAGGTCTACGGATGAGCGATTTAGAGATGGGATACGCACACACATTGGATCTTGTATCCCAAGATGAAATGTTAGCATTTGTTGACGCCTCTTCAATGAGGGACGAGGGACATGTGTTGCTACTTTCTAGGCTACCGCAGCGGCGCCTACTAGAGCATGTCGATTTGGACAAAGTTGAGGCTTATTGGGTGACATCACAGGATGTAAATGGCGCGATTCAGCCATCATTGGACCAAATTTACGACTTGGTTTCAAAGCGGCTTGAAAATCACACAGGACTCGCGGTAATCGAAGGTATCGAATGGCTAATTTCAATTCATGGATTTTCAGATGTACTCAACCTTGTAATGAGGCTAAAAGATTCATTGCATCGTAAACCATGGACTCTACTACTAGTTGTAGCTGGTGATGTTTTGAATCCAGTTCAGTATTCACAATGGCAGAGAGAAGCTCCTTTCTGGGTAATCCCAAAAAAGGCTGAATCCAATATTATCGACTTAGAAGGTAATGAAACCACTACTGAACATATCAAAGAAGAAACATTAGATGAATCAGAACACCATAGTTCTCTCTCCTTCTTAGTCAGAATACCACGAGAAGGATATTCCGTAGACGTTGTAAGAAGAAGAATACTTCAGTGGAGGCGTATGGGTTTGGATGTCTCTTCAGCAGAACCAGCACTATTCCAACAATCCGATGATGCAGGATATGAGATTTACAAATCAGTTGAAGATAAAGTCAGGTGGGCTGTTGAACTTGATAACCGACTCGACATTTTAATGGAAAGAGGTTATGTTTCCGAAGTAACAAAAATGCGATTTAGAGTACGTCAGTTAACTGGTCTAGAATCAATAGAGTCGCGTATAGATGAACTCATCTAGGCAGACGTCCGCATTCTGCCTCAATTCGTGCCAACCAGCCACCCTCGGTTAGTTTTTCAGCAACAATCTCAATCTCTTTCGAAGTAGATCTATCTTCTGTCAATGGGCCGCAAACACTTCTCACTAGATTGTAGAGGGACTTGACATGTTCAGCCGGTTCGTAATCCCTGTATTCCAATGCTTCACATGCAATGATTAATTCACAAGATAGAACTTGTGACAGATGTTTGCATGTTTGCAACAAATTCCAACAAGCTGTTGCACCCATTGAAACATGATCCTCCTGCCCTCCAGAAGTAGGTGTTGAAAACGCAGAACGTGGCATAGTTCTTCCATGCATCTCTGCCAATGCTGCGGCTGCAACATAATGTACAATCATCATACCCGATTCTAACCCTGAGTTTACGGCCAAAAACGGTGGTAAATCATTACGAGAAGGGTCTACCATTTGATCAATTCTTCTTTCACTTATGTGTCCGAGTTCAAACAATGCATGCGACATCCCGTCAGCGGCAAGTGCCAGAATTTCTCCATGGAAATTACCTTGGCTAATCACTTCATCATGACCTGGTTTTGAAAGGTTTGGGAAAATTAATGGGTTATCAGTAGCACTGTTTACCTCAATCGCTAGAGTTGACGACAGGTTTCTGAATCTTTCAAGAACCGCACCATGAACTTGAGGTATACATCTGAATGAATACGCATCTTGAACTCTATCGCAATCAGCATGCGACTTCAAAATGGGAGATTCCGACATTACTTTGGTGATTCTTTCGGCAACCAGAGATTGTCCATGATGAGGCCTTGCTTGATGCACTCTAGAATCCATGGGTTTGATTGAGCATTTTCGAGCTTCCATCGATACACAAGCAATTAGGTCTGCTAGTGGTATGAGACTCGACAATTGATTTTCGACATTAACTAGGAATGAACACATTTGACTAGTCCCATTAATCAATGACAATCCATCTTTTGCCGCCAAATCAACGGGTATTAGTCCATTTCGCTTTAGCAAATCGGCTGTTGGTATAGCAGCGCCGTCACTCCATACTTCACCCTCACCAATCAATGCCAGTGCCATATGTGATAATGGCGCTAAATCACCTGATGCTCCCAATGAACCAATTCTGGGAACTACTGGAATAATGTCATTATTGAGGTAAGAAATAATTTGTTCGATTACTGTTCGTTGAATACCTGAGCAACCTTTGACCAAAGAATTCGCTCTAACACACATCATTGCTCTAGTATCTTGTATAGACATAGGTTCGCCAATTGCGCAAGCATGAGATCGAATGAGGTTCACTTGAAGTTCAGCTAAATCTGCAGGAGAAATATTTTCGCTAACTAAAGCGCCAAATCCAGTATTGATACCATAAACCGTTTCTCCACGCCTTAGAATACCCTCAACAACATCCCTCGCAGCCTTTACTTTAGGCCAAGCATCTGATGCAACTTCGACCTTTTCACCTCGTGAAACCAATACAATTTCTGTTGGGCTCAGAGTATTACCATCTAATTTTATACTCCCCATTATTCATCACCAGTAAACATCGAGTCAATGAGTTTGTCTGCGGCAAG
>JAACDL010000060.1 GCA_009936765.1 Methanobacteriota archaeon | reverse complement strand
TGTAATTATCGATAAACCAATGAAGGCATATTGGGGCCCTATTGTGTAAGACACGCCGCCAACTACTGGACCTAATAGGCCCCCTATCGTTGCCATTGCGATTAGTTTCCCGGAAACCTCTCCAAAATTAGTAGGCCAAATGTCACTGGCTGCAGCGAACCCTGCTGTCAGAATTGCAGCCCCTGAAGCACCGTGTATTAGCCTAGCAGCCGCTAAAACATAGAAACCATCTATGACTGTTATTTCCATTGCTACAAGATATAGTAATGCAGACAATGTTAGAGCAAATAAAGAGAAAAGAATTGTTCTACCCGCACCTAACCTATCAGTCAGCCTTCCGGTTTTTGGACCAAGCAAGAACAATGGAACCGCCCATAAAGAAACTAAAGCTGTTGCTTCAGTATTGGATAACATGAACTCTTCTTTCCATGATGGTAGAATAGGCACTATGAACGCATAGCCGAGGAAATCAACCATGAAAGCACATGCTAAAGCCCAGAACGCCCATTTCTTATCCGATTCTTTCATTCTTCTTCCTCTCCTTCTGGAAGTGAAGATAATACATCTCCAAGCATTTCGGTAATATCTTCAATTCGTGTTCTCAATGTTATGTCAGTGACATTACCTGGTTTCCCAATATCCCACATTAATTCATGCGCTGTTTCTGTAACAAGTCTAGTGAACTCTAGAACTGCTGGGTCGATTACAATCTGATCGAAATCTGGGATAATTGAGACTAAGTCTGGTCTTTCATCGAGTATGTCATCCATTTTACTCTCGATTTCTTCGGCCAATCCATCTGCTTGGTTTTGGAGTATTTCTTCCATTGAACTTCCAGTTGCTTGACTCTTAGCAGATTTTGAACCTAATTTAGAACTTTTATTGGCAGAAGGTAACATCCCTCCTGCAACGTTTTGTACTGCTTGACTGCCATCTTGATCAAGGTCTTTTACGATATTATTCAAAGCAATTCGGAGCATATTAGACATTAATGAAGGGTCTAAATCTTCCTGAACTTCAATTCCTTCTTCCCCTAATTGAGTCAAAATCTCATTTATGAAATCTACATTAATTTTCTCGGGAGTCACTATACCTTTCAGCATTGGTAAAGCCCACTGGCCATCATTCATGACCATAGAGACATCAAATGAACCGGCTCCGCCTTTACCAGTGACATTTGACACATCGGCGGGAGGTGGGACGAATTGCTTCTTGGAATGCCTATCCAATTGGGTAAGCAAACTATTCATATCGACTGGTTTTGTGATTACTTCATTCACTCCTGCTCTAGCAGCCGAAGTAAGATATTCTTTAGAAGAATCTCGAGATAGAATTACAATTCGGCACTTGAATGCAAATTCTGGGTCAGACATTAATCTCTGTGATGCATCAATAGCGTCACCGAGCTGCCATTCACCGTCTATCAGAACGATTTCTGGCATGGTCGCCAATGCGGTACCTTCCGCTTGCCTAAGTGTCCCAGCCCTCGTAATATCGTACCCTGCACGTTCCAAGGTACTGGCAAGTAGATTGCGCCGACCTTCGTTCTCGTCGGCTACGATGAGTTTCGGCACATCCCACTGGCTAGCAATGAACACCTTGAAGGTTGACCCAACGAAAGTAGAATTTAGCCTTGTATGATACCTTCTGGATTAATTTCGGCCCATTCAAGGATTCCGCCTGAAAGATTGTACAACTTAGTTGAATCATATCCTGCTTGAATAAGTTCCATTATCGCAAGTTGGGAACGCATTCCACTTCTGCAATGAACCAACACATCTTCATCTTTAGGAATTCGACTTATCGCAGAAAGTATCTCATCGTGAGGGCAGAAATCTACTGATTTCTCTATTCGAGCTTGATTCCATTCCATTTGAGACCTCACGTCAATGAAATAAGGAGCCCATCCATCATTCATCTTAGTCAATGCCTTTGCGGAGTCTATTGAATGGAACATCAGTTCCAACGGAGTAGGCTTTGGCTCTTCAACCTGTTCACTGGCATTATTGCCGAATTTCAACAGCCTCTGCTCCGATTGAAGTGAATCATAAATTAGTAATTTACCAGAAAGTATCTTTCCAATTCCAAGAATTACTTTGATCACTTCTACTGCTTGTAAACTTCCAATTAGCCCGGGTAGAACACCTAAAACTCCGGCTTCAGAACAGGAAGGAATCAAATCCTCAGGCGGTGCATCTGGAAACAAATCCCGATACCTTGGCCCACCATTTAGATTGAATACCGACACTTGACCTTCGAATCTATATACCGACCCATATACCCATGTTATTCCCAGTTTAGCACATGTGTCATCAATCAAATACCGGGTCGGGATGTTGTCTGTTCCATCGACAATAATATCGTGATTTTCGAATAATTCCTCGGCATTAATTTCATCCAATCTAAGGACTTTAGATTCGACTGAGATGTTTGGATCAAGTCCGTTTACGAATCTCCTAGCAGAATCTGCTTTTGGAATCCCGATATCTGAACTTCTGTGAATCACTTGTCTCTGTAAGTTTGAGATTTCAACTACGTCATCGTCCACGATTGTGAGGTGTCCAATTCCTGCAGCCGCTAGGTACTGGATGACTGGACTACCAAGTCCTCCAGCTCCAACGCATAGAACTCTAGATTCTGAAATCATTCTTTGCCCATCTGCCCCTACCTGCGGAAGTAGAATGTGGCGTGAATGACGTCCAATATCAACCATTATGATTGCCTCAATGTTCGTTCTCTTCTAACCAACGCTCACAGTCAATTGCTGCTTGGCAACCTAAGCCTGCTGCAGTAATTGCTTGTTTGTACCTCGTATCTACAACATCTCCTGCTGCGAAAACCCCTGATACATTTGTCATGGTATGATCACGGTGGATTAGATATCCTTCTTCATCAGTCTCCAATTGACCTTCTAAGAATCCAGTAATAGGAGTGTGCCCGATAGCAATGAATGCTCCAGTTACTGCTATTTCCTCAGTTGAACCGTCTCTCGGGTCTTCCAATACAGCCCCTGTCAATCCGGTTTCATCTGAAAGCCACTTCTTTACTTGGCGGAATGTTTTGATTTCGATTTTCTCATGGTTAGCTGCACGATCGTACATCACTTGTGATGCACGGAATACGTCCCTCCGATGGACTAGAGTAACCTTAGATGCAAACCGGGTCAGGAAAGTTGCTTCCTCCATTGCAGAATCTCCTCCACCAACAACCATTATTTCTTGTTCTTTGAAAAATGCACCATCACAGGTTGCACAGGTGGAGATGCCTCTGCCTTTCTGTTCTTCTTCTCCTTCAACTCCAAGCCAGATAGACTCTGCTCCTGTTGAAACAATTATCGCTTGAGTAAGGTACTCTTCACCTTCTGAATATACCTTGAAGGGGCGTTCTGACAAGTCAACTCTGTCGACATTGCGATCTTGCACTTCTAATCCAAACCTTTCAGCTTGCTCCCTAAGTTCCATCATCATCTCAGGACCTCCGATTCCCTTAGGATATCCAGGGAAGTTTTCGACGTCGCTAGTAAGCATCAATTGGCCACCAGACATGTATCCTGCGAACATGAGCGGTTCAAGCATTGCGCGTGCAGTATAGAGTCCTGCAGTGTATCCTGCAGGTCCGCTTCCGATGATAATCACATTGCGAATGTTGTCGCCCATGAGTTCTTCCAAGGGAATAGCATCCTTGAACATTCTCTCTCAACATTGATGAATAAACTGCAGTTCGCGAGTTCATGGACGTGTTTTCTCACTGGCTATGGGGCATGGCATTAACCCGTGGAAAGGTGTCTTGGAAAGTGAGTGGTCCAATGGGAGTTTTACCCGATCTCATGGCATTTATTCCTTCATCGATTTATGGACTCATTTATGGAATAGAAAGGGTTGAAGTGGACACTGCAATCACATCCGACCTACCGGTGGCATGGTCTATTTACCAATGGACACATTCTTTGACCATCGTCCTAATCTTGTTCCTTACCGCTTGGTATGTCTTGAAATCTAAGGAACATGAGAATCCTAAATACATGGCTTGGATGTTTGTCCTACCATGGTTCTTCCATATTCTAATGGATATACCCGGCCATACAATTGATTTCTTCCCAACTCCATTCCTTCACCCGTTCAGTGATTTCATGTTCGACGGAGTTAGATGGAGCACATGGTGGTTCTCTTGGCCCCAAGTAATCATACTTGGTTCAGTCTGGTGGTACATCCTGAAGAAGGAAAAGAATCAGAGCATCGAAGAAATTGCTGAAACTGCAGCCCTAGCATGAGGCTCTAATCTCGGCTCGATATGTTTTGGTTCCGCCCCAGGGCCAATTATTCCTAATCCGATTGGTATTCCGGAACTAAGTTGTAATTCGATTATTGATTTGATGACCGCCTGACCCATTGCAAGTCCGTGTTGAGTACTACCCTTCTCGATAATTCCCAAGCATGCAGCGCCATCAATTCCTCCATTCTCGATTAGGCGAGAAAGGGCTAGTGGAACTTCCATTGCACCTGGAACCCAGACTACCTCTGAAATTTCTAAGCCCTCAATTTCGCATTGCTTACGAGCAAAGTCTAGCATTATTTTCATTTCCTCTTCGTGGAAACTACCGCAGACGATCGAAATCTTGTTCATATTCTCCCCTCAAGTACTCTCTCAACAGTTGACACAATTGTTTGTGTCATGGAATCTACTTCGATATTGACATGTTCACCGAGTTGTTTTCCTCCGATTGTTGTCAATTTCATTGTCTCAGGAATCAAATGTAGAGCAAATCCTCCATCATCCACCTCTCCAATTGTTAGAGATATTCCGTCGATTGCAATGTATCCTTTTTGCTGCACGAACTTTAGAATATCATCTGGGCAATCGATTAGTAAGTCCAAGTAATCTTCTCCAGAAGAGCGTTCGATGATTTCTCCAACGCCCATGATGTGCCCAGATAGTAAATGACCTCCAAGTTCATCTCCCATTTTCAAGGCTCTTTCTAAGTTGACCCAATTGCCAACAATCTTCTCGCCTAATGTGGTTAAAGAGAGTGTTTCTGGTATTGCATCAAAAGAAATGTATTGCTCATCTATATCGACAACTGTCAAACAGACCCCGTCAACTGAAACTGAGGCGCCTTCTACGAGTCCTTCAGTGGAAACCATTGCAAAATCAATAACGATTCTGATTACATCATTACCTTCAAGTTCGGTGATTCGGCCTGTACCTGCAACAATCCCGGTGAACATTATTGCTCCTCCTGTTGTTCTTTGGTAGATGATAATTCCAAAATTCTAGCAATTATCTTTCTAGTCCCATCCAAGTC
This sequence comes from Methanobacteriota archaeon, assembly GCA_009936765.1. Lineage (GTDB taxonomy): Archaea > Thermoplasmatota > Poseidoniia > Poseidoniales > Poseidoniaceae > MGIIa-K1. The sequence goes on along the minus strand of JAACDL010000060.1, from coordinate 6,797 downwards.
ATCAGATAGCCCTTCGACCCTAACCACTTTGATGTGACCCAGATCTCGAGACTCAAGTGAACTTCTAATCCTCTCTTCAGCATGCTCTTGGTCATAACCAAGAGCTATAATATCTGGTATCACTTTCGGAAGAATATCGAAAATCGGTACATCTGGGGGGTTACCAATAACTGCTCTATCCACCGGTTTTAATCCTTCAACCATTCTTCTACGCAAAGCTCGTCCAGTAACTGGTTCGTGTTTTCTTTTACGAACTGTATCGTCGTGAGCAACGACTACAACAAGATAATCCCCAAGGGATTTGGCTTGTTCCATGTAATGTAAATGACCTGCATGGAGTAGGTCAAAAACACCTACTGCCATAACTCTGGTCATGTCAAATCCTCCCTGTGAATTGTGTATCAAAGGCCTAAAGCGCCCATTAATTCTTTTCCGGTTAGGAAGGGTATTCCTCTTTCATTTGCCCAAACTCTAGCATCATCAACCGGTAATGCTAGGTCACCGTCTGGTTGAAGCATCTCGGCCCCAATAACAACCGGTGTCATCCCTGCAAGCCTTGCCAAACCAACTGCGAGTTCAGTGTGTCCTTGTCTGCGTGAAAGTCCGCCTTCTGATTCACGGCATACGGGAATGTGCCCCGGAGTTCGGAACTCTTTGCCCAACTTCTCTAGAGCATTATCTTCTTCAGACAACTCAGAATATAACTCTGCAAATCTACGAGTAGTCAATGCTCTGTCTCGGTCGGTAATTCCAGTGAATGTATCTCGATGATTAATTGAGAGAGTGAATGCGCTTCTGGTATCGTATTGCAAGTCATCAGTTTGTAATTCTTTTAGAACAGGATAATCACTCATCAGCCTTTCATCCATGTGCAAATCTTGTAGATATGGAAGTGAGAATCTTTCTCCGACCTCATGCCCGATTGCAAGGAACAATAGTCCACCGCAATCAAACCTCAACTGGCGCATTGTGGCTGCTTCTGCGCATTGCCCTGGGAATAACAGATCAGTTTCCCCTTCTCTGTTCTCAGCATCGAATAAACAAACCGGTTTTCCAGCGCGGAAAGCGTCGACGGCGGCCTCCACATGTGGCTCCATATTAACTCCGGCTCCGTTCTCTCAAATGAAACCAACCCCCCAAAAACCCACACTATTAGAGTACGCTTCACGGAAAGGGGTTAACATAGGACAGCCCTTCCGCCTGTTCTGCGGGAGTGGGAACATGCCAGTAAAATTAGGTCCAGCCGGAGTTCCACTATCATGTAAAGGACGAACTATCGTCGAAGGAATGGACGACATTATCTCTCTAGGTTTAGAGACAATGGAAGTACAAACTGTGCGCATGGTAGCCCCTCAGCACTTTGAACAGTACTGGCAAGCAGGGGTGCTTGCACACAAGACTGGATTCGAAATGAACATCCACGGACCATACTATTCTGAGTTACTCGGCGACCGCCTTCAACGCAATCGAAGTCTTGCAAAAATCGAAGCGGCTCTTCAAGCGGCAAAGACAATCAATGCTAGACATGTTACTCTACACGCTGGCCATTATGGAGATATGAGCCGTGGACAGGCTGCTAACGAACAAGTTGCAAGTGTGTTCAAAGGTATTGTTCAAAGAATTCACGACATTTGGAACGACGATGACGAAATCTATCCTGTATTCCCTTGGCTGAAAGAAGGAACTCCTGCAAAGATTGGTGTCGAAACTAGTGGCCGCCAAGAATTATGGGGTAGTCTGGAAGAAGTCCTGGAAGTTGTAAATCACGTCGAAGGAACAATTCCTGTTCTGAACTTGGCACACATACATGCAAGAGGGCATGGAAGACTCCGTACTTCTGAAGACTATGGAGAATTATTCGATCAGGTCAGAGAAACAATCGGTACCAAAGAATTCTATTGTCACTTCTCTGGAGTAGAGCACCGCATGGGTAATGCAATGCACTACACTCAAATTAAGAAGTCAGATTTGAATTTCGAACCACTCGCTGAATTCATCATAGAAGATGGCGCATGGCTAGATATGACTCTGATCTCTGATTCACCATTACTAGAACACGATGCAATGTACATGGTACAAAATATCGAAAGAGCACGTCACAGACAACTTGAGAGAAAGGCTCGTGAGGACAGGCGCAAAGCACTTGCTGCACAGGCAAATATCACTCCCGAAGAGATGGCAGCAAGAGAAGCTGAAGTCGCTGCAGCAAGAGCAAAAGACGCCCTCGCAAACGTACAACCAACTCCTCAGCCTGAGAAGAAGGAAGAGCCTGTCGAAGAAAATGCCCCTGAAACTAAGGAAAAGGCACCTGCCAAGAAAGCTGCAAAGAAAGAAGAAGATAACACTGACCTTTTCGCTGTTGAAGAGGACGATGACGATCTATTCTGATTAAACACTGAGTATGATAGTATGGCGCTGCCTATACTGTATTCATTCAGAAGATGTCCATACGCTATGCGTGCTAGGATGGCAATAGTTCGTACCAATTTTGAAGTTGAACATCGTGAAGTCATCCTAAGGGATAGGCCTGAACACATGATGGAGATCTCTCCGAAAGGTACCGTTCCGGTGCTATTGCTGACTGATGGAACTGTAATCGAAGAGAGTCTCGAGATTATGGAATATGTACAATCTTGGAAACTAACCGCTGATGAAAGCGAATGGATTAATCGAAACGATGATGAATTCAAATTCCATCTTGATAGATACAAGTATCCTAATCGTTACGAAGATGTCGATAAGATTCACCATAGAACAGAAGCAGGTGTATTCATTCAAGATTTAGATAATGAAATACCAACTGGAAACTTGAGTGATGCGATTTTCCCATTCATCAGACAATTTGCAAATCACGACAGAGAATGGTTTGACTCTCAAGAATGGAAAAATGTACACAAATGGCTAGAAGGGAATTTATCTAGTGATGAATTCAAGATTTGTATGATTAAACATCCTCAATGGTTTCCATGATAGAAAGAAACCTTGTTTTGGTTTTCTAGGAAGACTTCGATAAATCGCTTGTTAGCACCTACAATAGGGAAATCCCCTAAAGGTGATTGATTAGCCACGAGAGATTATGGCTCACATTGCAGTGCTTGGATTGGGGAATTGGGGAAGCGCAATTGCACGATTATGGCTTCTTGATGGACACAAAGTCAAGGGATGGACTGTTGAACAGGAAGTATATGAGTCAATTACTATGGAAGGTATGAATCACAAGTATCTTCCTGAACACTCATTAGAAGGCCTAGAAGCAACGATGCATGTTGAAGAAGTCTTAGAAGGAAGCGAGATTATTGTCTTGGCTTTACCATCTTCTGTTATACTCAGCGTGGTTGAAGGCATCATTGATCATTTACGCCCAGGACATGTCCTATTGGACCTAGCAAAGGGTTTAGCACCAGGTAAACGCCTAATCAGTGAAGCGATTCATCAAATGTTAGATGAGAGAAATATGCATAATCCACTTGCAGTCCTAACTGGACCAACTATTGCACCAGAAGCCGCAGGTGGTGTAATGACTACTGCATTAGTTGCTAGCGAAGACATGTCTGTCGCTGAAAGACTAGCGTCTACCCTAACCACACCTACATTCATTCTTCACGCTGCATCAGACCCAGTAGGTGCTGAATTATGGGGTGCTTTCAAGAATGTTGTAGCTTTAGCATGTGGTCTTGTTGACGGATTAAAGAAGAATGGAAGTTTAGGAGGAGACAACCTCAAGGCTGCTATTTTCAATGCAGGTTTCCGTGAAGGTTGCTTGCTTTTGCCACAGTTAGGTGCCAGAGCAGAAGTTGCTTTTGGACCAGCCGGACTAGGAGACCTCTACGTAACTGCGACTTCACCTCACGGAAGAAATCGGAGAATGGGGGAGAAATTAGGAAGTGGACTAAATCTTGAACAAGCGCTTGAAGAGATGGTTATGGTCGCTGAAGGAGTGCGTGCTGCTCGAATGTTTAGAGATAGAGCGATTGATATGAATATAGAAGTGCCATTCGTCAAAGCACTCAATACACTTCTTGATGATTACATCGATGCAGAAGAATGTTGCAGAAGAATGGTTGCTCTTTCTTGATGGTAGGCTTGATGTGCTCCGACTCTCTGGAGGGGTCATGGCAGACCTAACTGAATTTGAGTTACGCCTATTTGAGTGGATTAGACAGTCCGACTTCGAAACCGTTGCATGGTCAACTAAATCTGCAGCGAAATCATTCAAATGCAAGGAGAGTGAAATCTACGAAGGTGTCGCTTCACTAACCAAAAAATTGCCAACACGTATTCAAATCTATTATGAAGATGGTAATGTCCATATTGCTGCAGAGTAAGCATGTCAAAAGATACCCTTCTAATCGATGGAATGTGTGGATTATGCTCCCGAACAGGGAAATTCATTTCCAACCGACAATCTAGAGAACTCGATATAATCGAACAACAATCTGATGTTGGAATAGGGTTGCTAAAAACACATCAAATCAATGTGGACTCATTGGTTTTGATAAGAAAGGGCAGAGCATTTACTCGTTCTTCTGCCGCAATAAGATGCTTGTTGTATATGCGTTGGAATTGGATATGGATTTACCCATTTGCATGGGCTATACCTTTACCAATCAGAGACTTAGCATACGTGACGGTTGCTAAATTAAGAAGATAAACTGCTAAGATTATTCAGATTCACCGATTGATGTATCTGATTTTTTACCTTTTGATAATTTGTGATAGTAATCGGCAGCTGTTCCAGCAGGAAGCAATACAGTCCACCATTTAGGTCGCTTAACATCTCCTTCTTCTGTAACGAATGAGCGTATGAACATCGAGATTAGATCAATAATTACTACCACAACGAATACTACGATTAGAAGAGCGAATGCTCGGTCATAAGCGAATGGTGGATTTATGTAATTATCAATATACATTCCAATTCCGCCTGCCCCTACCAATCCCAACACTGTACCGTGCCTAACATTGTATTCGAACATGAATAGTAGTTGGCTTAGTAAGTGGTTACTTGATTCAGGAATCACAACATGAACTAAACGTTCAGAATGAGTTAGTCCCATCGCCATAGCAGATTCTAATGGAGCATTAGAAATGCCTTCCATTGCTTCGTATTGCAACTTACCCAAATAACCAATCGTGTACAATGTCATTGCTAAAATCCCAGGTAGAGGCCCAAATCCAAGGGCGATTGCAAACAGCAATGCCCAAATGATACTCGGTAAACTTCTGAGCCCCGCCAATATTATTCTCGCAGGTATTGCGATTGGTAACGGTGTCAAATTCCCAGCAGCGAGAGATGCTAAAGGTACTGCAAACATAAATCCAATAAGAGTTGAAACAAATGCCATCTTGATTGTGATTAACATACCAGTCCAAGCTTTTGAGCAAAATAATTCAACATCTTCATTACAAATATCTCCATTTGGCTTGTGAAGTGAGCCATCGGCCCATTCTTCAGCTTCCAATACTGACCAGTCAGGTGGCCAAAGATCTTCTGTGAAGAATATCTCTAACTTCTCAGGAGCACTCTCTACTTGACTCCAATCTTCGACCAAGTCATCCAATGATAACCAAGCCAGGAGGAAGAGGGTAAAGCCTACAAGAACCAATTTCTTATTGATTCAAATCACCTTCCTCGAACAATTGATTATCCTTTATCCGCCAAATACGATCTGCCATTTCGATTGCTCTTTCTTCATGATGTTCAACCATGATTAAAGTAGCCCCTATGTCGTCAACTACCTTCCGAGTAGCCTCAATTATAGATTTTACATTATCCTTATCTAACTCGCCCAGGAACTCATCAGCAAGAATTATTCTTGGCTTCTGAATAAGAGTTCTAGCAATAGCAACTCTACGTTGCTGACCGCCAGATAAAATCCTGACTGGCTCATCTGCTAAGTCCATGATGTTTAGAGACTCCATAGCGGAGTCTACATCATTCTTCAGCTCACTCGGCAAGGGGAATAGAGCAGGGTACCATTTTGAACAACGAGATCTTGCTCCTATCGAAATATTACTCCTAACCGTAGAGTGGCGTACTAAACCTAACCTCTGAGGGATATATCCAATTCCACTTCTATCTGGATAATCATGGGAAATCGTACCTGAAAGCGGCCTAATCAGACCAGCAATCGTTCGAAGTAGTGTTGTCTTCCCAATACCAGATGGACCCAAAATAGCTATTGATTCTCCAGGCATTATCTTCTTGTTGATATTGGAAATCAAAGGCTGGTTATACCCCACTGACAAATCTTGTAAAACAAGCGCTTGCGAGTCATCGATGTGTGTAGCATCTACACTTCCGGAAGACTCGCCCTCACCTACCAAGCAATCATCCCCAGTGCCTGCGCAGAATTATTCTATTTAGAGGAGACAGTTCAACTCTGCTCAGAATCTTCAGCATCTGTAATTCCATACTTGTCTGAAGAATGATAGTATTCAGATAGCCCAGGTATTGAACCGAGTAAATCTGAATAACTAGCAAGATGATTCTGGCTGTTTCCTGCAACTAGCTTGAACCCTTTCGATGTAACTGTGGAAATTATTTCTCCACCGCATTGATTCATTGGGATGTCTGCTACTTGGTGGGTGATAACGTTGTAACAGCCTGTGTAATCCTGTCCACCCATAGGGTAATCTTCAATCCACATTTCGTCACTCCAACTTAACATTGCGTTCAGAATAGCGTTTCTTGTGTGAACATCCAATAGTTCTGGATTGTACATTACTGGATGGCTAGGGGACTGTCCGAAAGATGACAGTTGCACATATTGATCCATTTCTAAGCACCATTCTTC
>JAACDL010000059.1 GCA_009936765.1 Methanobacteriota archaeon | reverse complement strand
TTTGAATGAATCCATTACACCATCAAATGCATCACTATCTTCATCTGCCAACATGCCAGCCCTAGACATAGTCCTAACAGATGTAGATAATGCAGATGTTGCACCACTCCATCCCTCTTGCCATTTGTCTTTGCCCAATGTCAAATCGCATACCATTATGGTAAGAGCCGACGCTTGGCCCAAAGCGATTGCAGCAGCAGTTCCACCACCTGGAGTCGGTGATGAAGAGGCTAATGCTGACTGAAAGTCTCTAACTGTCATCTCCATCCATGGCGTCTTCATGCTTCCACCCCACTATCAAGCGCCCATTCAATTATTCGTTCATTAGAATTGAATGGTCCAAGGTGGTCGAGTCCTAATCCGTTTATGGCAGCATCAACTAGTTCTCGTTCATCAGTAATGTCACCAGTTGAATACCATCGCCCTGCTTCAAGCATTGCAGACAGGGGGACCAATCCGACTAATTCGGAACCACAGGTTTCAACTCCATGGGCACTAACTATGGTTTTCACTGCTTCAAAAGCTATGTGAATTGGTGTGATTGAAACATCTCTAAGGTTCATTGAGACTTGAGATATATTGTGGGTTTCTAGTGGCAAGCCCATTCCTTGGACCATAGGTAGCATCCCTGGTATCCTAGTTCTCCTTCCATCTTCGTGCTTTAACAAACGCCCTGAAGAGCGCACTAAAGACCCGGCGATTTTAGCTGCTTTGGCATCGGCCTCATCCACGTTTACATTGTATGCTACTAGTATTTGTCTTGCCCCGATTACTACTGCACCAAACCGAGCAGTCTTTTCATTCCACTCCATAGGTCCAAGGTCAGGTAAGTGTGGCCCACCATTGCTCAATCTTTCTTCGAGGCCTTCATATTGGCCTTTTCTCAAATCTGATAGTAATTCCCTATCGGGGGAAGTTGCTGCAGATCCGTAAAGGAATGTGCAGAGTCCAAGTTCCTCTGATACCCTCTTGGCCAATCTGTTAGACAAGTCAACACAATCATCCATTGTAACTCCATCTAAGGGTATGAATGGGCAGACATCAACCGCACCTATACGTGGATGTTCGCCTTTGTGCATTCGCATGTCAATATTTTCAGATGCTGATTTGATGACACGAAATGCAGACTCTAGTACTGCATCAGGCTCTCCTGCAATGGTAAGAACTGTACGATTATAGTCGCTATCTGGCTCAATACCAAGCACTCTAGCACCGTCTATTCCTCTACCAGAATCGCTAATCGCCTTGATTACATCTAGGTCTGTACCTTCTGAAAAATTAGGCACACACTCTACAATTCTGTTGTTCATGTCACTTGCCTGTGAAGGCGACTGATGAACATTCCCGACGTATTCAGCCGTAAAGAGCATCTGGAGAGGCTGAAATGCCGTTGGACTCTCGTTTCTTCTTGATTCGTAAAACCGCAGAAATTGCATCTTCTTGCTTAACCTTAGAACGGCCTTCACGAATTGCAATCATTCCAGCTTCAACAGATGTTGCCTTTAATTCAGCACCACTAAAACCTTCAGTCATTTCTACAATTTTTGGAATATTAATTCTAGAAGTGGACATTTTATCAAAATGTATTGAAAGGATTGTCTTTCTTCCGCTTTCATCAGGTAAAGGAATTTCAATGATCCTATCGAATCGTCCAGGCCTCAATAGGGCATCATCCAGAATGTCTGGTCGATTAGTGGCTGCGATTATTTTTACATCTTCTAAGGCATCGAATCCATCTAGTTCTGCCAGTAATTGCATGAGTGTTCTCTGCACTTCTCGATCGCCACTTGTTGCAGAATCTAATCTCTTAGCACCTATAGCGTCAATCTCATCTAAGAAAATAATAGATGGTGATCTATCCTTGGCTAGTGAAAATAGTTCTCTAACCATTCTTCCACCTTCACCAATATACTTCTGCGCCAACTCCGAACCAACCATTCGAATGAAAGAAGCATCTGTTTGACTGGCAACTGCCTTTGCCAACATGGTTTTACCGCAGCCAGGAGGTCCTACGAGAAGAATTCCTTTAGGTGG
>JAACDL010000058.1 GCA_009936765.1 Methanobacteriota archaeon | reverse complement strand
GTCTTTCCAGAACCAGTTCGGGCTTGGCCAATCACATCTTTGCCTTGTAATGCTATAGGAATGGTATCTTTTTGCACTTGAGTTGCAAATTCCCAACCATTACTGACTAGGCCTGCTTGTAATTCATCTTTTAATCCCCAAGCGGAGAATGGTGTTGTTGTGAACATTTGGATCCCTCGGTCCGTCCCTTCCCTAATTGGGCCACCGGGACGGGGGTGACCCCGTATCACGATCAGAAGTTTTCGCTGTCCTTAGCTTCAGCCTTTAGAACACCCATCCAATACTTGAATGCGTTTTCACGGTTGAGTGGCTTCTTCATCTGGCGAACATGCTCCAGAATGTACTGACGGAATTTTAGAGACTTGTTACGGTTTACACCCTTTGGTGTGATGCCGTCCCACAGGTCATTGAACTGCTTCTCTTTGTCATTGAACGTATTCTCAGTCATGAGTACTACTCCTTAAGCGATTCGCCGACCGGCAGCCCCCTCTTAACCATGTCGTGTCTTGTCTGCATCTGCATCAGGAGGAGGAAGTTCGCCCAGTCCCACGATTTTACCCTGAGACTCTGCTATTTCACGGTCAATCTCTGGCACCTTTGGAGCAGGAGCCAAGAAGGCATTCTTCTGGTCTTCAGTACCTTCAATTTGTGCATCGAATGTCATTTGTTTGAGTTCCTTTCGGATAATTGGGTCTGTTTCTTCTCTCAATAATGCATTGCAATGGTTACGAAGGATATCATCACCCATCAAACGAGGTAGAATCTTGACACAAGCAAGACGGACACTTGTATTCTTATGAGAACAACCAGCTAGAACAAGGTCTCTGGCACGTCCATGATCGGTATCTAGAACTTCTATACACTTGATTGCAGAAAGCATAACCTTAGAATCAGAATCTAGAATAGCACGCTCTGCTAAAATTGTAGCAATTCTTTGTTCCCTGTGTGCTAGTGGAACGAGACATTTTGAGGCTTGACGTCGAGTTTCTACATCTTCATCCTCAAGTGCCCATCCAATCAAATCCCATGCGGCCGCTCCACCTTTGGCCAGAACTCTGCGTAACAGCCCTGCCGCACTCCTTCTCAAAGCTAAGGAGTCTTCTTGTAGCAACTCATCAATGTGATCACATGCGACTTCGGGCCAGGTTTGACATAAGTCTCCAAGACCTGAAAATGCAGCATCACGCCGAGACTTTATTTCATGCCGTAATTCGAATGCTAATGTCCCTTCAGTGGCAGAAGGGAAAATCGGTGCTACTGATTTCAAGCAGCCGCTAGCTGCAAATCTTACAGATTTATCTTTATCATCAAGTAGAACAGAAAGGTGGTCAAACAATTCATCAGGACATGTTTCAGCAACAGAAGGTAGCGCATACAGCCCTGCAATTCTAACTTCAGGGTCGTCATGCATTAAACTCTCAACCAGTATCGAATGACCATCATGTGCTAATGCACCAGAAAGAATTGATAATGCTTTGATACCATCAAGTCGGGTCATGTGGTAGTCTTTTTCTTTCCATCCTACACGATATGTTTCAATTTCCCCGGTGGCCAAGGGAATGACCGCTTGTTGCGGTATTGCCATCCAAGGACCTTCTTTCAAATCGCTACGCTTCGACTTACGGCGGCCTTGTCCAACATTGATTGGACGGCCTGTCCGGGGGTCGCGGGCGATGTAGTCTCGTGACATTCCGAGCCGGGCATAACCCCGTAGGAAATGAACCCTCCCCTTTTGAGACAATTTCCTTTACACAATTATGAAACCCTTCAGACCCATCAGGTAGGCTATGCGAAGGGAGTTATTGGCATGTTTTGTCGTATCTCTTTTTGTAATGCAAGCATGGACTATTTCCGGAAACGAGTTTTCTGAAATTCAAATTTCTAAAACTTTCCATTATGACGACCAATTCAATCAAAGTGGTTATGTTGAATCAGGAACATATACCACGCCAGATGGAGAATCCCACATTACCCGCCCTCGTGTTCAGTGGACTACGCCCTCACAATTACTTGCATTCAGTAGGACAGGAGCATGCACTGCAGTCGTAGATTCGCTGGATGAAGTGTGGTTGATGGGGGGTCGTTTTGACCCTGATCCTGCGCAAAATAACGATGAAACACCTACCGATGTAGTCGAAATACTAAGAAATGGAAACAAAACTTGGGAACCGTCATTCAATATGCTTTACTCCCAACAATATTGCGAAGCAGAAATTGTTGGAGATTTAATCTTCGTAATAGGAGACTGGCTTAGAGGGAGTAACCCTGTTGAGTATCCCTCAGGCAGAGTGCAAATATACAATCTAAGCAACGATACTTGGTATAATGGCACTCCAATGCCTTCTACTCAAGAAAGGGGGCTTGGAGGAATGGCGGAACATAATGGCTACCTCTACTATGCAGGAGGAGTAAGAAATCCTTCAGGAAATGATGCTACAAACAAGACATTCCGTTACGATCCAGTCAACGACAATTGGACACGGATGGCGGACATGAACCAGCCAAGGGCATCTTTTGAATTGATTAATTTTCACGGACAATTGTATGCAATGGGTGGATTCCAAGGCACTCAGACTTGGAATAGACAGGGACTAGATTATGTTGAGAGATACGACCCTCCAACAGATACCTGGACTAATCTGTCAGCTCTACCGGTTGGGATGTTTGGTTGGGGCGGGACTGTTCTAAATGACGAAATCGTGTTAGTCGGCGGATACAATGGTGGTTCGAAAAGAACTGTGTATCACTGGAATCCCATCGAGGACACATGGTCAAATGGAATAGACATAGGTTCTAATGGACACTTCGATTTAGAAGTAGAAGAAATCAATGGCAGCATAGTTTGGGCATCTGGAGATACCTCTGCTTACCCCTACAATACTTGGCAGCAGAGTTTCTCGCAAAATACAGAATACCAAAATGCTTCATCGACACATTCGGGCTGGATAACATCACCTGGTATCGATTTGCGACCGAATGTCAATGGTAGAGCCGTTCCCGTTCAGTTTGATTTACAGGGCAATAATACCCCCGAAGGTATGATTGGATTCCAATACAGAGCAGCCAGGACATACGCTGGATTAACTGCTATGGGTTGGATTGGTAGCGATTCTACAGTGAACACAACATTCCCACTTGGCACCACTGATATCGACTTAGACGATTATGCTAACTTTGTTCAGTATAGAATAAAGATGACTGTGATTAATTTAAGCAATTGGGACGAGCCTAATCTCGATTCTATGGCAATTCATGCTGAGCATGCTGCATTTGAATCAGCTTTACCTTCAGTACTAAATCCAAGAGGGGATACAGTAACAATTCAGACAAGTCACGATATATCATCTTCATCAGGCGAGATGTACCTAGAATTGGCTCCTTGTGATTCGAGCGGAGCATTATCGAGTGATTGGTCTCGAATGTCTTATGAAAGTGGTTTTACTGAAAATGATAGTATGAATCTTTTCCTTCAGAGTTCCGGCATAGTAAATAGTTCTTCAATAAGTGAAACTTTGGTTGACTGGTCCTTCGATTTAGGGGACCTAACTATCGCTGGCAACACCAGTGGTTCAGAAGTTGAGATTTCACACCTATGCGCTAAAGTTGGGACATCTGGTGCTGAGGATTTAGAATACATTCATACAAGCACAATCCGAATAGACAGAACACTGCACGTTAACATCACTGGAATCAACAACAATTCAGTTGGAGATGCTACCACCGGAGGATATCCTTTGCAAATCGAACTTAATCATTCATTCCCAGAGACTGGAAAGACATTGACAAGTGGTGATCTGCAATCAAGAGTTACGTTCAACATCCATGTAATTGACCCTGAAACTAATTCTTATGTTGAATGGGTCAACCAAACTACTCCTTGGACAGATATAGCCATAGGTCAAACCGATACAATAACCTGGGAATTGCCATCCAATGTTTCAGGAAATGTTGATATCAATTTAGAATCAAGATGTGACCAGCCATTACTGATAGTGAGTAATTCCAATTCATGGAATCTGCTTTTGGACAATGATAATCCGGTCATATTATCCAGTAAACCAGCACTAGGAACTTATGTAGATAGTATCGAGAATAGGGAGCTTTCTTTGTTGATAGCAGACACATCTGGATTCAT
>JAACDL010000057.1 GCA_009936765.1 Methanobacteriota archaeon | reverse complement strand
TCTTCAGCAGAACCAGACGACCAATCATAGATGCCTTTTCCTGACTTCTTACCCAGGCGGCCTTCAGCCACCAACTTCTCGAGAAGAGGGTGTGGTGTGTAAGAGTCGTCATTGAATGATTTCTTGAGATTTAGAAGAATATCTCTGCGAACATCCAAGCCAACTAGGTCTGTTAGAGCAAGTGGGCCCATTGGATGCTTGTATCCCAATACCATCGCAGTATCGATGTCTTTGGCACTAGCAACACCGTCAGCGAGCATACGTATTGCTTCATTTCCAAGTACTACGCCTAAGCGAGATGTTGCAAACCCGGGAATATCTTTGACCAGAATTGTGGTCTTCCCCATCGCTTTTCCAGCAGATTCTGCCGCAGCAATAGTTTCTTTGGAACATGAATCGTGTTTGACTAATTCAAGGAGTTTCATAATCGGAACAGGGTTGAAGAAATGCATTCCAATCACACTGCCAGGTTTACCTGATGCTGCGGCTATATCTGCAATTGAAAGCGAGGATGTATTTGTTCCAAGGATACAATCATCTCTTGTCATAGCGCCAAGATCTGCAAAGATTTTGTGTTTAAGTTCCGGGATTTCAGGAACTGCTTCAATCACCATATCAGCATCGCCAACAGCTTCTGCCATATTGGAAACAGCATGAAGATTAGCAGCCCATTCGACTTTCTGTTCAGGAGTTGTTTTACCTCTTGCAATTCCTTTGTCCCAAAAAGCATCAATCGCTTTCATGCCGCGCTCCAAACCTTCAGGAAAAGCATCGAAAAGATTGGTCTTCCAACCCGCTTGCGCACACACTTGAGCAATACCTGCACCCATTGTACCTGCACCAATCACTGCTACAGTATTGATTCCCATGTTCTAGCCCCACGTGACTCAGGTTCATGACGATTCCTTGGATTGAGCAACATATACTCCGCCCACAATTAGTATGAATGATGCAATCAATGAAACACCTAATTTTTCATCAAGTAATATCCATCCACTGAGAATGCCAAAAATCGGTACGAGATAGACATAGAGTGCAGATCGACCTGCTCCAATCACTTTGATACCATCCGCAAACCAGACGTAACTGAGAACTGTAGACAGAATCGCCAGGAATGCTACCCATAGCCAAGATTCAGTTGATGCATTACTTGGTATGCCCACTTGAGTGAACTCCCAGATAACTGCTGGAGTTTGTATTAGCAGCCCAACAGTACTTGCCCAGACAGTCAGATGTAATGGAGAAAGGGCATTTTCTCCAGACATCGCCTTTTTCATCAGAATAGTCGAAAATGCCCATGATAGTGCTGCTAAGCCGATGAGCGTATCTCCAAGCAATCGCTCTTCTATTGGGAGATCAACATTTGGAGAAAACCATGCCAGAACTAAAACTCCAGTCACGGATAGAATTAATCCCCCTGCAAGCCTTTTGTCAAACTTTTCTCCAAGAAATGGGACTGCCAGAATGGCAGTGAATAAGGGATTGAATGTAATCATTAGAGATGCATCTCCGGCAGCAGTCCATTTCATTCCATACAAGAAGAATGCCTGATAGAGGAATGTAGAAAGGAATCCAATGGCGATAATTATCTTCCACTGTTCTTTAGTCGGCGTAATCCATTGCTTTGTTATCTTTAGGAAAACCAAGAAACAACTTACAGCAATAATGTAGCGTGACCAACCTGCTGTGAAAGGAGGAATATCTTGGACTACGACTCTTCCAGCAACCCAGCTAATTCCCCAAATGATTGCTACCGCTAGCAATTTCACGTGGGTAGTCGCATTTTTCATTCGAATCGCTCCAAGCCTAGCTGCAGGATTCTGGCTCTTGGGAGCCCGATTTCCGGCATGCCTTCGGCTGGTGCGTGGACTTTTAGTCCTTCAAGTCGTTGTACATACAATCCGTAAGATGCAATGTCATCCGGCCTATACGGTGTGGATAGGCCCAGTTTTTCAAGGCCTGCACATGCATCTTCAGAGTATATTGGGTACACATTTGTTTCAAAGTGCATCCAGTTTGATAGTCGAACACAATCGACATTTTCCAATGTCATCAGGTGTTCTAATAACCCAACATCTGGGTATTTTACTGTCTGTATTGCCATGTCAACTTCCATCAACACGTCTTCTGGCCATGCAAATGGAGTTTGCTTAGTCCATGAATCTACAAGTTCAATGTGTTGAATTACATCTTCTCCAGTAATTGCGAATAGAGTTTCCTGGTAGGGGCGGTCTTCGTAAGCATCCTTTACGAGTTGAGGTAGAACCGAGTAGAAGCGATCTAATTCAGCTTCGTCGGCTCCGTAGAGCGAGACAGGTATCATTCACTCACCTTCATGCAGTAGCGCCAATTCCACTTGCTAATTGACGAGGAGTTAATGGTTTGTCTTCGACCCATTGCTGCTTGAAAATTTCTTTCAATGCTTCTTCGTCTGCTGCGGTAGGCAGTACATTGTGGAGGTATGCGGCGTATTCCTCTTCAGTACCTTCGAACAAACTACCATCTGTGTAGCAATTCTTGCCACCAAATTTACCGATATCACGGTGGAAGTTTTCATGAGGGACAAATAGTGTCACATCGGAGCCTTCAGGAAGGTATCCATTCAATTTCTCAACTTCCTTAGCAATCTCTTCATGATAGTGCCCTCGGCCTTCTTCATTGAGTACTTCTTTGTTAACATCAATGTCAGCATCGAGTTTCTTTCTTTCATCCCATCGTCCTTTCACTCCCCAGACATATGCCCAGTGTGCGGATGTTGAGGAATCTGTTCCAAACAGATCGTGTGCTGTAGCAACCCATTTGTTCATGTATCGCTGAAGCATGTCTAGTGGAATAACTCCTGCCTTGATAATGCGACGTAGGCCGTTTGAACCAGTGCCTAGATGGAATGACTCTTCTTTGAGCATTGGTCCCATGGATGCAGCTAAAGGCTTGAATGCAGATGTTGAGAGCATTCCTAACTGGAACTTGCCATCACGATCTACGAACATTGTGTAGCAGAAGAAATCCAGCCAGTGAGGCATTGGACGATTGAAAGCACCTAGTAGGCGGTCTCCATCTTGTGCATTTCTCTCTAGAAGTTTCTGTGCTTCACGGCGTCCTTGCTGTCCGAAGTATGTCATCAAAAGATAGGCCATTTGCCATCCGTGACGTTGTTCTTCTGCCATGATACGAGCCGCTGCATAGCGGTCATAGTCTGTAGGTGCAGTATCTAGAAGATGACGCTGTTGTTCGACAGATGCGAATTCAGTATCTCCTTGAACTGTAATCATTGAAATCAGTGCATCACGGATATTTTGGTGAGGAACTTGAAGCGCTCTCTCCCACTTTGCACGACCTGTGTAGTCACCGTATTCGATTACATCACCAGCACGGTCCCAATCGAATAAGATTGAGAGGTCGAAATCTCCCAACCATTCTCTGTCGAAACCGACTCTGTCCTGCCATTCGCTAAAGTTAGCGACCCACTCTTCCCATGTCTTAGGTAGTTCTGCCATGTTACGGGGAGGGGGTCCCTACTATTCATCAATTTGCGAACATGTTCGCACGAACATGTTCAGGGTGAGTCTCTGCGTATTTCATCTGCGAACGAATTTAACACAACTCCTTCGATTTTATGGAGTTGTACTGAAAGAGTGGATTTACTAACACTCAATAATTCTGCAAGAGCGCTAAGTGTGATTCTTCTTGGAGAGTCCCAATACCCCTCATTCATTGCAGAATCAAAAACAACTCTCTGCCTAGGTGTTAGCATCCTGGTGCCAGTGGAACGAGTAGAGATTACTCGGTATGGAACTTCTCCATCTCTAAGCAACTGAACAAGTTCTCTACTTTTGTCAGCAGCACATTCGATTGTCCAGTCAACCCATCCATCTCGAACTTCGAACGGAGAGTGGGGAATAACGCCCACTTCTCTAATCGGTTTGATGTAGCCACCACCGCCAGGTGCGATATCAACCTCATACCGATGATCTCCTAAGTCTCGGACTTCATCAACTCCTGGATGATGCTCAAGTTCTGACATCAAATCTGTTGATGATGAAAGTCTGGCAGTACCTCTTCCTCTACCTAGAGGCATTGTTTCCTCTATACGCAAAATTGCTTCCGGTCTGCTACGAGATACATCGCCAGACCAATGCCCTTCAGGCAATCGAACTTCGATGCGTAATTGATTTACCATGGTATCACAATGAGTGTGTTCGGTCATGGCGAGTAACTTTACCAGTTCTGACATCGATTAATTCTGCAAAGGTTTGGACACTGTCTTCACCGACGATTACACCTGGAAGGTATCCGTCGCAAACTCCGGATGCTGCAAAAAGCGCATCATCTGAACGGCAAAGGTCGGTTGCATCCCACAGGCGAGTTAGATCGTCATCGACCATTTTCTCAGCTCTTTTCTCTTCCTCATCTGAACGGAATACCAGTCTTCCTTCGAATACTCCACCAATTCCTCGTAGAGCAGTAGCAGTAATGACCCCTTCAGGAGCTGCACCAATTCCTAGGAGCATATCGTATGGTCCATCCGGTCTTGCTGCCCATATTGCAGCAGATACATCTCCATCACCCATCAGGTGTAATTGAGCGCCTGCTTCTCGTATTTCTTTGAATAAATCAGAATGCCTCTCTCTATCTAGTGCTACAACTTTGACTTCCGACATGGGCTTGTCAAGTACATATGCTGCTTGTTCAAGATTATAGGTGACTCCGCCATCTAGGCTTACATGGCCTGCTAATTCCGGACCTGCTGCAATTTTGTCCATGTAACAGTCAGGTGCGTGGAGAAGTGTCCCTCTAGGTGCTGCTGCTAATACAGCAATAGAGTTAGGTGAATTATCAGCGCAGTTGTTAGTACATTCTAGTGGGTCGACTGCAATGTCAATTTGTAGCGCGCCCTCGATACCTACTTGGTTTCCAAGTTCTTCACCAATGAATAGCATAGGTGCTTCATCTCTTTCACCTTCACCAATAGCGACCCTGCCATCGAAAGGGACTTTGTCGAATGTTCGACGCATAGCCTCTACAGCGGCAGCATCAGCAGCATTCTTGTCGCCTAAACCACGCCACTCGGCGCTTGCTATTGCCGCTTGGTCAACGGCTTCTAGGAAGTGGTGTGCTAGGTCAGCAGTACGTGCCATGTTGTGTGCGATACGCGTCCCCTCCATCAATCAAGCGGGTCATTCCGCTTTGTGTTTCTCTAGGACTACAATATCTGAAATGCGAGTTTCAGGGTATTGTCCATCTTCATCTTTCTCAAAAGATTTGACCATGTCAAGCGCACACAGAAGGCCTGCTGCAACTCCGGTGAGTGCCTCCATTTCGATCCCAGTTCGATAATGAGCACTTACTTCAACAGTACAGCGGAGAGCTAAATTTTCCCAAGCCCAATCCACCTTACAACCTTCAAGAGGTATGGGGTGGCAATGAGGTATGATTCTAGGGGTTTCTTTCACGGCCTGAATTGCAGCAATAGTAGATGCTTCAAGAACATCTCCTTTCTTGACATTTCCAGAAGAGATTGCATCTTTTGATGATGATGAAAGGTGTACTAAACCGGTGGCTACCGCTTTCCTGTGAACAATCGGCTTTCCTCCAATATCTACTACTGCCTGAATACTCTTTTCCATTTTTTCACCCCAATCCTGCTTTCCATGATGCCCCACTCGGCTTGACTTCTTTTTTCCACAGAGGGGCTTGCCGTTTCAGTTCATCGATTAACCAAGAGCATCCTTCGAATGCTTCCTTGCGATGAGGACTAGCAACATGTATTGCCACAATATTTTCTCCAGGGCCTACACTGCCTGTTCTATGAGCCATAGCAACTGAATGTAGCGAGAATCGATTTATCGCTAGGTTGCCTAAATCATTCAGAGTTTGCGATAATTTTTCTTGCCATGAATCGAACTCGAGGCGGAGAACTTCTTCGCCATCATCATACCCTCTAGTAATTCCGATGAACGAGACAATGGCTCCACAACCTGTAGTATCCAGTTGTGTACGAAGTGCGTCTACATCCAGATAATCAGGAGCTTCTTGAATGAATACTGCTCCCTGCATATTGTATCCCATACTAGCCGCATCCTTGAAACCATCCTTGTCCATGTGATTGCCATGGCGGACGCCGGCCCAATCCACATCATGGGCGCTGGCCTTTCAGGTCTAGCTGCAGCAACCACCTTGGCGAAAGCAGGGGTTGAGGTTCATGTCCACGATGTTAGAGCCGAATCCGGTCAACGCTTTGATGGTGATTTCCAGGCTCTAGAGAACTGGTCGATGGATGATGATTTTTTCGACCAATTGCGTTCGTGGGGCTATGATCCAAAGGAATTCAAATCTACCGAGTTTAGTGTAGTTGACCTAATACATCCGGATGACAAAATCACCAAGACACATACTCCTAGTATCGCATATAGGATAGTAGAAAGAGGTACTTCTGAACATA
>JAACDL010000056.1 GCA_009936765.1 Methanobacteriota archaeon | reverse complement strand
ATGCCCATATTTTGCTCTCCTACTATCGAAGAAATAGAAATTGCGTAGTGATGTTCATTTGGGTCGGACTTTACCCTATACCATGGTCGATATTCTCGAGGGGCACAAAGTCCTGGCTTTCGACTTGGAAACTACGGGTGTTTCGACAAATAATGATCGTATTGTACAGGTCGCGCTAATCGGTGCTGAGGCGAATGGCGAAACGGTACATTATGACGTACTAATCAACCCACAAAGGCCGATTCCTTCAGGTGCATCAAGGGTGCATGGCATATACGACTCAAGGGTTCGTAGCGAGCCTGTTTTCAAGCATTATGCATCGGAACTTTTCGACTTGATGGACGGCGCTGTCATCGTAGGACATAATGCACGTAGGTTCGATATGCCGCTATTACAAAATGAGTATTACAGGTGTGGAATGGTTCCTCCAGAACCCTTAGTTGTCCTAGACACATTGGAGGCGGTTCGAAGATTGAAGGTCCCCCGCCCCCATAACTTAGGAGCTCAATGTGCAAGAAATGGAATCGATTTGTCAAATGCTCACGATGCCGCCGCTGATGCTGCTGCAAGCTTACTCTTACTTTGGAAATTAATGCGAGACCACCCCTCAAGTTTTAGACGTTCATTGCAAGAAATTGAACAATGGCTAATCAATGGAGAGGTTCGTAAAGATGAGAGTGAATTAGGTCGCTCTTTGGGCGACCTAGATTCTCTGGACAAACAGGGTAGAATAAAAATTGACGAAGGAGTATATATCGTCGGATTTGGAAGACATCGTGGAAAGGATTTGCACACTATTGGGAAAGAAGACCCGAGATACTTAGATTGGTTGTTATCACCGAATGGCGTAGAAGATGAGTCTGCCAGAGATACACTTAGAGAGTTCGTATCAAGCATCAGAGATTGGTGACCAGGCGAGTACATCGCACCAATGCCCGACCCGCCATGTGTCCCTGTTTGTCATTGCTCCACCGATAAAAATTGGACCTTGATGGCCAGTAGATAGTAACTCCTGGAGAGCTTCTTTTCCACGGCCGTCGAAGGTTATTGGAACTTGTAGTCCAGTAGGCATTGCCCGACCTTCTGCGTTGGCCGGCTCACATATCTCTGCAACACCTGAACCGTTGTTCTCATCGAAATGATGCAATAGGATCACCGAGTCTGAAAAATCACCACTCCCTAAAGTACCGTTTTCTGCTCTCCAATTCCACCAATGCGGGCACCATGCTTTCCAATCACAAAAACCTCCGCAAGATGATTGGCCAGGGGTTGCGTCCAAAGGAGTCTCGCTAGGCTTGGTGGCTTCCCATGCGGCTAAGGCTGACTCCATCACCGATGAGCCGTCTGCAGTATACCTAGTTGCATTGGCTGTGTACCATCCTTCTGTTTTGACGGGAGGCGCGTTAGGGTTGTTGGATAGTAGAATATCGCGATAAAGGAGTAATTGTCGCTGAACCTCTGGCTTCAATTCATCCTCTGGTGCTCGGCCTGTTTTCAAATCTGCAACTATCCATCCGTTTAGATTACCGTCATCTCCAACGTCGGCAAACAGCATATCCAACCGCCCCATTAAGCGATTATCTTTAGTCCGCAATTCTCCTTCAACAGCAATCACTCTTGAAAGTAGATTATTCCAAATCGCTACAGATGTCTTTAGTGGAGTTACACCCTTCGCTCCTACAAACTCGAGAAGCATCTTAATCGCTCCCCTTTGCATTCTCTTGGCCTTATCCCATTCTTTCTCTTTCCACATTGGACGTCTAGGAGTTGAAAAGAAGACTTCCTTCTCTTCTTCCCATCTCGTTTTCAAATAATCTTCGGCTAATTTAGGAAGCCACCTTGTGTCTTCGGGCTTTAGATGAGATAGATCGATTTGCAACAAATCTTCAATTGAAGCATGTACTGCTGTGCCCACACTGGCCGCCATTCCTGCCTTTCTTGGTAGTTTTTGCCTGCTAAGCCAGTACATACGAGGGCAGGTCTCGAAACGATTCCAAGCAGAAGGCGAGAGGGTGTGTGTTCTTTTCTCGCCCATAAGCAGGCTATGCGCTTCCCCTTCAAATCGCTTGGGATTATGTT
>JAACDL010000055.1 GCA_009936765.1 Methanobacteriota archaeon | reverse complement strand
TTGGACATGTTCGTAAACCGAATACCTTGTAGAAAGGGCACCATCCAAATACGGATGTTGTAACACTCCAGGCGCCGAACACTAGGAATATAATCTCCCAACTGGCGTTTGCAAGGTAATCGAAGAACACTAAACCTAATCCGGCAAATAACCTTACGACCCTATCAAAAAAACCTATATTCATTCTAACTACCTTTGTTATGATTAAAATTCATAATCTTCGCTTATGAAGGGTTGTTATTCTCTTTAGGCGTATGCTCTGAATTGAATCAGAACATGATTATAAATATCAATTGATAAATTTCAATGCATGAAAAAATCATATTTGTTGGTAGGTGGCAGTAGTGATATGGCAATTGTAACTGCTAAAAGACTTCTCAGTGAAGGAAACAGTGTTACAATACTGGCCAGAGATATCTCCAGAGTTCAAGAAATAGCATCGATGGGCGCAAGTGTCGTCCAAGGGGATGCTTTAGATCAAGAATCAGTATTATCTGCATTAGATGAGGCATCAACAAATGGTGATGGTCAGGTTTCTGGAGTTGCTCATTTCGTAGGTTCAATTGTAATTAGGCCCCCGCATGCGCTGAAGATTGATGCATTTGAGGAAGTGATCAGAACCAATCTTACTAGCGCTTTCTTGACATTGTCATTGGCGGGCAAGAATATGTTGAAATCAGGAGGGGGAAGAATGGTCTTCACATCCAGTGTTGCTGGAAGCCTTGGTTTAGTGAACCATGAGGCGATTTCAGCAGCAAAGGGTGGAATTGAATCAATGGTCCGCTCTGCTGCAGCGACATATGCAAAGAGAGGAATAAGGGTTAATGCAGTCGCTCCAGGTCTGACAGACACCAGGCTAGCGTCGACCATTTTACGTTCTGATGCCATGAGGGAAGCCTCTGCACAAAAGATACCTTTGAATCGAATCAATGAAGCAGAAGAGATAGCATCTAGTATCCACTGGTTACTTACAGGAGCACCTGATAATTTCACTGGACAAGTGATGCATCTTGATGGTGGAATGTCGCAGGTATTGGCTTGAGGTGATGATGTGACTTGGCATATTGCAATGAAGGAAAGCAAACTGAAACCAGGCAAGAAGAAAATGCGCACAGTTGCGAAAAAAATGGTCCTTATCGGTCAAACCGAAGACGGTTATTTCGCTACGGAAGCTTTGTGCCGGCACATGAGATGGCCACTAGCATATGGCGGGAAAGTGAAGGACGGATGCATACGCTGTCCTTTGCATCAGACAACTCACCAAATTGATGATGGTGAACTCGTTGAATGGTCCCCGTTTCCTCTATTCCCTCCGTACGGGAAATTGGTAGGAAAAATGAGCAAACAGAAAAACCTCAAAGTGTATCCTACCAGAGTTAAAGACGGAAATATCGAAATCAATATTCAGTAGAACTGTTTAGTAAATCAGTTAACATTAGTAGCATAGAATCTTTTCTAGCAACTTAAAACGTGTGAACCATTATCCGTTTATGTTAAACATAAAACGGCACTGGGAAAATCATGCCAGTAATAGATGCATACAACAAAGCCTGGGAAAATGGAGATGTCGAGACACTTGAGAAACTCATCCACGATGACTGTGTGTTCAATCCACACGTTGGTGGCATAACCATGGGTAAGTCCGACATTTTGGGATTTGCAGGTAGTGGGAACGCACCGAAATCAGAAAACAACCGAATTCTGTTTGAGAATGATGAAGTTGGAGTTGCTCATTCAATTGTTCACTTCGCAAACGGTTCAGACTCTGAAGCAGTCATGTCGTTCATGAGATTCAAAGATGGACAAATTGTCTCTATGGAAACCGGCGCTACTCCAATTTCCCCGGATTACAAGTTAATCGGAAACTGACATCTGATCAAGTTTGAGCATGGGATTATTCATGCAGAATACATCGGAATCGGAATGGTGTACTAAGTGACATTTGATTCAGAGTACGAACCCTTTTTCCAACCACCTGGCTGGATTGTAGGGCCTGTATGGGCTGTACTTTACACTTGTATTGCAATTAGTTTCTTTATGGTTTTAAGCAGAAGAACTGAAATAAATTATTCTAATATTGCAATCGCATTATTCCTTACACAACTTGCAGTGAATCTAGCTTGGCCTTCGGTCTTCAACGATTCTAAGTATTTCCAGTCGTTGTTGATGATAGGTGTAATGATTGTATTTTCAACAATCTATGCCTACCTGATATACGAAACAGAACCAAATGCGTCTTACCTAATTTGGCCATACATAGCATGGGTTACCTTTGCAGGAATAATCAATGCCGCCTACTATCTGGAAGCAAGTTGATTAAGAATCCATTTTCACAATGCATTTGCCCTTTGCCCTACCTGAGAAAGATTTGTTGAACTAACCCATACCTTCTTTTGGACTTCAGACTCTTGCCATTAATCCCATATTCATTGGAATTGGTGCAATGAAGTTCTTGTGAATTGGGTTGTTAGCATCATGTCTGTTTATGTGATGGCTTAGAAGAATCATTGCAGCGGATCTTGGTAGCAGTCCTTTCCTGAATTGGTGGATAACTTCTACGATCTCTTTCTTGTCCTGCTTTGTCATGTTTGGTAGTTTCCCAACGACTCTCTCCATAGCGTGAGCGATTCGTCCGCGCTTGGTTAGTACAGACAAGCCCTTCTGTGCTTCAGTCATGTACTTCAAAGCCACAGATTCTGGATGCTCGTCGTTATCGAATCCTTGTGCGATTATTCTCCCCAGGGTTCTCTTTACATCAGGAGCACGGCTCAGTAGGAACAACTTGTGTTCTGCATGGAATTGCATAATTTTCTGTGCAGTCCAGCCTTCTTCACCAATTGTTTGCCATTCACTGAAAAAGTGTACACGAGCAAGGAAGTGTTCTGCTTGTAGTGGGTCTGTTAGACGACCTTCCTCGATCACTGGAATGTGGGGGTATAACGTGGTGAATACCTTTGCAAACATGCCAACACCATCTCGGACTGCTTGAGGGTTATCACCACGATATACCTTAACTCGCTCAAGACCACAGCTTGGTGAATCTTTCTTGAACACGAATCCACTAATACCGACAGACATTAGATAATCAGATTGAATCTCTGAATACTCTAGCATCTTATCAGTGAAATCTTCACCGTTCTTTGGGTTCACTAGCGAAATTCTCTCATC
>JAACDL010000011.1 GCA_009936765.1 Methanobacteriota archaeon | reverse complement strand
GCCTAACTGGTTGATGTTGTGAATTTGCAAGGGTCTATCCGAATACCCATGCGAATGTAATTGGTGTTTGGATGGGCTTTGCGTGGGCCATTTTAGACGCTACCGTTAAGAAAGCAAGTATGGATTTGGTTTTTCACGTATGTCTGTTGGATCTTGTTGTATTATGATCTTGAGCCCGGACTGGCGGGGCGGGGTCGTCTGAATCTATCGAACGGACGTTTCGAATGGCATTCATCGCCCCTTGATGGATTGATGACATTTTACTGGATGGATCGATATTTCCATCACTGAATTCATTCGCACTGATTGAAAATAGGCGTAGCATATTTGCTTCAGCGCAGTCATCGCAGGTGAAATTATCACTGAATTCAAAGCGATCTCCTTCGGACAACGTACCACTTGAGTCAGCATCAACAAAAACAATTCCATGTTCTTCCAACCCGTCAAGATCTGACAAATTATACACGTCGATGTTGGTGCAAGCATTTCCATCACTTCCATACACACGCTTGCCAGTTGGAAGCGCAGAAACTGCATCAGCTTCATTCCGGTCAACGTCAGGCTGTAAAGTACCATTCTCACTTCTGCCACTTGTTTCCTCTTCATCAGCCTTAGTCGTATTATCGGCTTCAGTAGTTTCATCATCCCTAGTCATATTATCTGCTTCAGCAGTATAATCTTCTCCAGTCGTTGCATTATCAAAAGTGCAATTTGAAGTGATTAACTGGTAGTCACTCAAATCTCCTTCCATCCCATAAGGACCACTTGGGCCAGCGATGACCACTTTGACATTGACAGCATTCAAGCCTTTTCTACCCTCTTCGGTTGCAGACTTATTTTCTGTTTCATTCGTATCTGAATCGGAAATCCAGTCGAAATAAAATGGAATAGCTCGCCAGGCCACCGTGATGACGCCATTTTCACTTCTAGAATTTACTGGCTCTGAATAGTCGTATTCTTCAAAGCGCATATCGTTGCCATCCACCTCGAGCAAAATGATTCGCGCTGAAATGATGATGGGGGATGTGTTATTGTCACCAACAGCGAGGTCTGTAGGCGTCATGTAACTGTCAATGATTGAATAATTTGTACTTGGAATTTCGTTGTAATACTCGGTGATTTTAAATCCATCCTCTGTCATCACACCAATCACTTCAATCTCGGTACCTGTACTCGTATCTTTAGCAAAATAGTGGATAGTTTGTTGGCGACCACCTGCACTAAGTTCAACTTCATCTTCCAGTAAATCGATTACAGTATGCGTGTATTCACTGTCAACAATTGAGGGGAATCCAGGATTAACACAATCTCTGCGATCATTGCAATCATTGTTACCTGCTCCTCCATCCTCGCGACCTCCACTCTTGTATGACAAATGATGTGTGTGACCTTCGTCAGATGACCTAATTCCCGGCCCGTGTTCCAACCGGTTTCTAAACTCGTCATAGGTTGAAGCGGTGTCCATAGAGTAATTGTCCCATTCTCCATCACTGAACTTCTCAACTTGAACGACGTTGTCAAAGACGGTCTGACTTGAATGATGGTAGGACAATACACCGGATTCATCATCATCGACGTCGCCAACGGTCACTCCCAATCCGTTGTCACCAGCAGCCTTACACTCGCACCAGTTTGCACAATCCCATTGGTTATTAGTCGAATTATCCGATTTAGGCAGCGTGTCTGGATTGAGACATTCCCGATATTCAATTTCTTGATTGTAATAATCTGAAGAGAATACCTCTTGGACATCGAGACTACGTGATTCGTTTTCATTCTCAGACGTTTCCTCGAGCATCAACCGATATCCAACCGGTTCGGTCGCATTATTGACTGCATCTGCATCCCAAGAACTCCAGAATACATCTTCGGCCAACAGTAGTTGTGCCTCTGATAAACAGAGGTCTGAGGAATTAGTTGCGTTTACATCATAATTTAGGGAACTTGCATCCAAGCATCCCCATACTTCGGTCATCTCATCAGTAGTTTGTTCAACCGTATCGTCAGTAGTTTGTTCAACTGTATCGTCAGTAGTTTCTTCAACCGCAGAATCTGTAATACACCCCGCTAAGGAGACCGTCAGCATCAGAATACTTGCAAATATCACTTGAGTGCGCATGTTATCTCCACTACGTAGCGGTTAATGAAATGGTTAGTTAGTGTATTGGGGGACTAAACACCCATTGTACTCCTTCACAATGTCTTGAGGGGTTTGGCAGAACCCTTGCGATTTCGTGGAGGTGATATGGCTTCACCATCCATGTCTACAACGTGAAGAGAGATTCCAGAATCTGCGAGTTCATCCACAGTTGCAAGAGCATCAGTGACGAGCCTAAACATCCTATCCAGCCTCATTGTGAGGATGTGTGGATATGCGCCTGTTTCAAGCCTCGTTCTGAGGTGTCTACCGCCTGGTCTTCCCCATATTGGAACGCCACCACTTACGCCTTCTTCGATGATGATGTCCTTGTCATCAATCTCCATTCCTTTGTATCTAGCATACTCTCTAATCCTCTTGATTTGAGCCTCAATGCTCACGCCTTCATCCACTTGTCTTTGTGATGAAACCCTGACATACGCAATAGCCCTTGACGAGTTTTCAGCGTTTAGGGTATGTAGCATACTCGAACATTGGTGTTTTTCTACTTAATACATCTCTTTTATATCAAAATTAATTTTAGGAATAGTCATGGCAGAATGGGAACACAAAGACAGAGTTTGGAATGTTAGTGGTTATCAAGATCCTTATGGGAAACTTACAAGGCATGACCCTGGATTAAGTTTCGCCAATTGGTTGGATTTGCAATGCAAAGGCGGCTGGGAAGTTTTCAAGATTAGTAGGAATTTCAATAGCAACCTCAATGATACGTGGTGTGTTTTTCGAAGGTTAGTGTAATTGTTTTAGGGCCTTGTTAAAGGGTCTATCCGAATACCCATTGCTCAGGTATGAGCGCATCAAAGGGCTTGCAGTGGGTCTTGTCAGACGCTACCGTTGTAGGCATATACGCATTGAAGGGGTCCCCTTG
>JAACDL010000054.1 GCA_009936765.1 Methanobacteriota archaeon | reverse complement strand
TGGAATGATTGCCCAGCCCCTAATCACTACATGGTGGCCTTTTCGCAGAAGGCCTAGTAAATCGGGAAGATGATCAATACTGTCGTGTGGTAGATTGACTAGCAGTAGATCGCAGCACTCTGGTAATTCATCGGCCAGCGTTCTGGCATCTCTACATTCAGACCAACTACTGGGTAGGTTCTTGGCCAGTAAATCTGCTGCGTTTGGATTCAGGTCACTTGCGAAGACTTTGTCAATAATTTCTGTGTTAGCCAAGGGCACTAATGCGGGCCCAACACCAGCGTATGGGTCGCAAACTGAAATTTTCCTTCCGAGCTTAGCGCTCAAATCTTTTGCGCAATTAACAGTCGCCAGTCTTTCGTTGGCTAATCTTGGAGAATAATATGCTGCACCCGGGTCCACCCAAAACTCATATCCATTCTCTCTGACTTTAGTCAGTGTCTCATCTGAGCCGTTGCTTGCAATTACTGACAAATCCCTAACGCGGAATTGGCCTTTCACTCCATTATCCGCGCATATGACGCGAACATTAGAATTCTGTTTCAGGATAGCTTCTCCAATAGCAGTAGAATGGTTTTCTACACTTTCGGGTAACTTGATGATTATCACATCGCCAATTTGGTCGTGACTCATCGGCCATTCATTTTGATGTGTAGAAAATAATTCAGGGTCTAATCTTTCAGTCCAATGTTTTGGGCCTGGGCGAAGCGGTTGTAAATTTACAATTTCCAGGTTTTCGATACTTTGAGGTGCTGTATCGTTGATAGGAATGCCGCGATATTCTCCTAAATTATGAATCCCGAGCCCTTCGACTAACCACCCTTGGCTGTCTAATCTATCCCTCCAAAGGGATGTTTCTTTGCTCGGCACGCTCAAATGGCGCATGGCCCTCGCCATGCCCACAGGAGCAAGTGGTTTGAGCATGGCGGCTGGATTAGTTCTAATCGGGATGGGTCCCGGGGGAATTGCCGGCATGACTCGCGATGCGATTCAAGCTGCAACGAATGCTGACCACAGGCGGTACGAAGCATATACTGCGTTGTGGAGTGCAGAGGACTTGGAAGTTCTTGAAAATGAAATTGGAAAGATTGAACGTGTAATGCGCCCCGAAGTCGAAGAGCCTTTGGAATTATTACAACTGGCAAAAAACGAAGTTGTTGCTTTGCTAGTGGTGGGCGACCCGTTGCAAGCCACAACGCATGTTGACTTGCAATTGCAAGCAATTGAGGCGGGAATCGAATGCTCTGTGATTCACGGAGTTTCAATTACCGGCTTAGTAACAGGAGCGATTGGTCTCTCAAATTATCGGTTTGGTAGACAAACTACCCTTACTTATCCATACGGTGGGTGGGTAGCAACATCGCCGTTGGAAGTGATTGCTCTAAATCGAAAACAAGGATTGCACACGCTCGCACTACTAGATCTAGACCCCACGGGCGAAGGCACCGGTGGACAAAGGCCTATGCAGCCACTAGATGCTGGTCAAGCGATTATCAGAATGGCGATTAAGTTATCAGAAAATTTAGATCACTTCCCTCGTGAGACTAGTTTTGATGATTTAAAATTCGAAGCAGGTTCTGAAATTTGCAATGATATTTCTTCGTTAATGGTCGTACTCTGCAGTGATATGGGGACTGATGCACAATCGATATCTTACCTTTCAGTAGGTGAATTGGGAGAAGCAAGAACAGGTAGATTACACTGTTTAGTTATACCTGCTGAGCCAAGTGATGTTGAAGCAGATGCGCTAAGCCGATGGTCGAAGAAGTGAACAGGGGGCAACTTCTCGGCCCGTCTATGGCAGGACCTTCTAAGGTTGAATTTCCTGGGCAAAAGCGCCAGCGTATGCGTATGCGTGGCACGAAGCAGGCCAATCTTGAAACGCAAAAGAAGTTGAGGAAAAGCCTCGACCGTTTGCTAGCAGAAGGTGAAACTCTTCTACCTGCAATGTCTTGGACTGGGAAACTCAAATGGGGACGAACTGACCCTGTAACCAAAACTTTAGTCGACCTAAGAAAAATTTTTGGTAAAAGACATGACAAAAAATGGCTTGCTAAAAGAATGATGGCAAAGCGAGGAGACGATGTTGGCAAAGCACTAGCCGGCTCTCTTATGGCAGCCCACGATCAAGAAATTTCGATTGTTGGAAACTATAGCCACCAATCATTCGGAAAGGCATCATATGTCAGAAGAGGTGACGGGAAAGTTGCTTACCAAGCGGGGTTGCAAAACTACCACATGACGACATTGCGTATGCTTCCTTGGGAAGATCATGCGCGTAAAGGATACTTCTTTTTCTCCTGGAGAAATGGTTTCGTATGTAGTGGTCCTGAACCAAATATTCCAGATGGCGGGCTGGATGATGTTCTAGAACGCTCCCGGTTTAGTTTCAAAAACACAGGTAATGTTTGGGCTACTGACGGCTTAGATGTCGAGAAAATTTCTGCAAACGAAATGACAGGAAATGGATATTTGTTACTTAATTTCATCAATGGTAGTAAAGTCGCCATTGGTTTTGATAAATTGGAAAAGGCGAAGGGTAAGACTTCGTTTATCCATGACCTTGCACTTTCAATGCTGCCTCCGAACCTATCCACTGTAATGGAGCCGGACGCTATTTGGTATCCAGAAGGTGGAAACAGAGATGGTTCAAGAGATGCCTTGGATAGAATACTAGATGCATGGATGGGTTTGACGTTGAACGAAGGTTCGCTTTCAAAGAGAGTAAAGGTTGCAGTCCTACACCATATTGACGATGGGTTTGTTGTTGGCGAGAGGTGGTTTTCAACAGCCGAGGAGGCTGTGACAGAGCTGAATGGCTCAGCAGCAGAGAAGGGGCTTGCTCTGACTCTGATGCAATCAGCAACGGGATCTGGAATCAGGATATCTCAACGAGGAGAGGTTCACGAAAGGGAGGGTACTGCGTTGGAAATCTCCGCTACATCTTGTAACGATGTTCTTTCCGCCTTATGGCAGGATCATGGGCTTTCTGGATTGATAGAAATGGGAATTGGAGAAGAGGAGGCTCAAGATTTGTGGTCTGCTCAATGTAACAAAAAACGGGCTTTCGGGAAATTCCTCAAAGATATTGAGTCTCAAAGAGCAAAGGCGGATATTATTCAAAAATTCCCGTATAGGAGAGGAAAGGTATCGGGCCCTGTTGGTATGATTCACGACCTTACTATGATGGGGTTGGTCGAAGGTATGGGTAAAGCCGAGAAATCTGCTCTATCTAAGAAAGATGGAATTGATGGGCAGGCCGCTTCTTGGGCCTGGCTAGTTGCTGCAGGTAAATCAAATGGCCAAGAGTGGCAGTTTTCATCGGATGCTAGAGACCGGGGTGGCGCTTGGAGTCACGCTGCAATCAATGTATGGAAAACTGGTGAAAAACTGGTTGAAGGCGGAGAAGTAGATTACAAGGAAGCCCTTGAGTTGCTTCGCAAAGCTTGCGGACAAATCGAAGAGTTGCCGTGATTAAACTGTTGAAAGTGCGGTGGAAATATCGTTCCAAATATCTTCTACGTCCTCGATTCCTATGGACATTCTAACAAAGCCAGGCCCTAAGCCTGCTGCAATTCTTACATCCTCGGGGATGCCCATGTGACTGGAATTGAATGGGCATTCAACAAGGCTCTCAACGCCACCCAAACTAGTTGCTTCGAATATCATGTCTAAGCCGCGCATGAATTTCAAAGCAGAGTCGTCTCCTCCTTTTACAGTAAATGCTATCATTCCAGTTCCCTTCGGAATCATTCGCTTTGCAACTGAATAATCTTGATGGGACTCGAGGCTAGGGTGATGGACCAGGTCTACTTTGTTGTGGGCCTCTAAACGGATTGCTATTTCTGCAGCGTTCGAGCAATGTATCGGCATTCTAGCTGCTAGTGTTCTAATTCCTCTCTCTAAAAGATAGCAATTATGAGGATCTGGTGAGCCCCCAAAGTGGACCTTTTTCATGAACATTGCAGCAATTAAGTCTGCCCTTCCAACTACGGCTCCACCGATAATGTCAGAGTGCCCACCAAGATATTTTGTAGTTGAGTGAATCACTAAATCTGCGCCCATGGTAATTGGTTGGCATGCCCACGGAGAAGCAAATGTGTTATCGATTACTAAGAGTAGGTCGTGCCTCTTTGCAATTTCAGACATTGCTTCGATATCGCAAATTTTGATTACTGGATTTGTAATTGTTTCAATATAGAGCATTTTGGTGCTTTCAGTAATGGCTGCTTCATATGATGCAGGGTCTTGCATATCAGCCATAGTAGTTGAAATCCCAAACCTTGGAAGTTCTTCAGTCATTAGACCGTATGTCCCGCCGTATACGTCTGGGCTCGCAACTATGTGATCGCCCTGAGATAATAATCCCATCAGAGTAGTAGATACTGCGGCCATTCCGCTTGCAAATAGTTCTCCGTCTTCAGCGCCTTCTAAAGCACATATCTTCTCAACTACTGCTTCGGAGTTAACGCTCGAAAGTCTGGCGTAGAGTAGAGTGTGTTGTGCTCCCGCTGCCCACCCAGCATACCTCTCATCGGTCAACTGATAGGTTGATGATTGGAAAATTGGAGTGTTTACTGCTCCTTCGATGTGTTTTGTTCCAGCGTGAACAGCGTTTGTGGAAAATTTCCTTTTGTCGGACATGGGCGTCTCCAAATGGTGCTTTGGGCCGACCACTGATGAACAATTCGCTCAGAATAAGACCGGTTTGTCGGCTAAAACTTCCAAATGTACCATAATTGCCGACAATTTGACGGAATCTTTGAAAATAGGCCGCCTTTTCGTTTAATTATGAAACTAGATGATACCGATTTGAAACTGATTGAGCTACTAAAACGTGATTCGCGGGCATCGGTAACCTCGCTGGCCGAGGAGATGGGTATTGCAAGGGTTACTACGCATGACAGGATGATGCGTTTGCAGCGAGAAGGGGTAATTCGCAGGTATACTGTCGATATCGATGCAAAGGCTTGGGGGCATGAATTACGCGCGTTTATTTTTGCACGATGTGATAGAGGTAATATCGATCGACGAGATGTAGCAAAGAAAATATGCGAATTGTCATATGTGGTTAGGTGTAATGTGATTGCAGGTGATTGGGATTTAATCATCGAAGTCGTAAGCCCATCTATGGATTCGCTGGGTGATGCAATTTTGGACGGCCTCTCCAAAGTAGGGGGAATCTCGAGTACGCAAACAATGGTCTCGTTCTACGACTACTCTGGTCCTGCTTCTTCACTTAGATGATCGCTATCGTCAGATTCGTCCAACTCAACTACAATGTTACCAATTAGTAATAAAAGCCCCATTGCTAACCAAATGGAGACTTCGACTAGGCCAACCGACCACCCGTAAATAGTGGCCCAAACTGGTTCGAAGGAATATATGATTGCAGCATGGGTTGGATTCAGATATTTTTGGAAAGCGTTCAGCATTAAAATACAAGCCAGTGAGCCGAATAATCCGAGGCATATTAATGGAATTACGACTCCTGATTGCCAGGCCACTTCTATGACCATAAAGTCTCTAGAGGCGATTAAGGCGATTAGTGCAGCGCCCACTACTAAAACTGCAAAAGAGGTAGATGTAACTGCTATTGGGTTCAGTTTTTTTGTGATACTATCTGTGTAAATGATGTGTAGGGCGAAGAAAAATGCGCACATTACAGTCAATATTTCTCCCGTGCCCCATACAATATGTGGTGGCCCGTCTATAAAACCGGCTCCAAGTGTTGCCAATCCAACCCCGACAATCATCATACGTGTCGGCTTCCTATCGCTGATTTTAACCGAAAGTATTGCTGTAAATACTACATAAAGTGAGGTTAGAAATGCAGAAACTGAAGGGCTGACTGAATCAATTCCGATCATCTGTAGGACGAATCCTGCTAACATTAGACTTCCAAGAATTAATCCCCCTTTCCAGTCTTCTTTCGAAGTAAGGGCCCCTCTTGCTTTGCTAGAAAAAGGGAGTAGGGCTACAAACGCTATAAGGAATCTTGATGCAACAATTACTCCAACTACGCCTGCTGTAGTGTATTGGTCTAATTCATCATCAAGTGAATTCATAGCCTGTTTCATCCATACGAAGGTTCCGCCCCACAATAATGTGACAAAAAACAAGCCGACTACTGCTTGTCTTCTAGTGGCCATATGGGTTGCCCTATTTTCTAGCATTTGATGGTGGCGGTTGTCTTGAATAGATAGAAATGTCAATAGAAAATTGATTTTCTATCACTAACAGCACTAACCCTATTGTGCTTGATGCTGTGTGTAGCCAATATGGCGAGTGGTCAATTTTGGGATATGCCCATCGAGACCGGCCTCGTGCCACCATCAGAAACCGAATTTGATTGCATTGTTGTAGGGGGGGGGCCGGGTGGTTCTGCTGCTGCATCTTATCTTGCTATGGAAGGAAAAAAGGTTCTTTTGATTGAGAAGGGGGTTTGGCCTCGCGACAAAGTTTGTGGAGATGCTGTTGGCGGTAAATCACTAGGTCACGTCAATGCTTTGGGTGTAAAAGCAAAGCTCGAGTCAACCCCTCACTTCAGAGTTACAGGCATTGTATTCTCATCACCAAATGGTAGTGAGGTAACTGTTCCTTTACCTGAAGAAGATGTTGAAAGAATGGAAGCTGGATACTCGCTCCCTAGGCAACAATTTGACTGGTTGGTTTTCGAAAGGGCGACAGAACTCGTTTTAGAAAACGGTGGTTCTGTAATCCAAGGTGCAACCGTGACACAAGTTTTCGACACTGGTGGCAAGATCACTGGTGTTGAAATTGGAATTGGCGGTAAAAGGGGCGAGAAAAGGGTATATTCGGCACCCTGGACAATTGGTGCCGGTGGATATCAATGCCCCGTGGCGAGAAAAATAATCAAGGAAATGGACAACCAAGAGTTAGTCGATAGAATGCATTACTGTGGCGGATACCGTGAATATTGGGATGGCGTCAAGGGCTGTGAAGGAAATGCAGGAAATATCGAAATCCATTTTGTTGACAGTATTATTCCTGGATATTTCTGGTTATTCCCGCTTGGAAATGGAAGAGTCAATGTTGGAATCGGCATGGTTCTAGGATTGATGGATAAGCAGAAGAAAAAACTCAAACCTCTACAAGCCGAAGTAATTGCAAACCATCCATTATTCAAAGATAGATTTGCAGATGCTAAGATGGTGGATGGAACTGGTAAGGGGTGGCAATTGCCCTTCGGTAGTCCAAGAAAGGGTGAGAAGAATCAACCGCGAAAGGCATTTGCGCCGGGCGCACTCTTGATTGGAGACGCTGCTAGTTTAGTAGACCCCTTCTCCGGAGAAGGTGTTGGTAACGCATTGGTTAGCGGAGAAATGGCTGCCCGGCATGTAATTGAAAATAAAGGCGGGGAAGCATACCAAGAGGAATTGTGGGCTGCTTTGGGTCCAGAGTTATCAAATTCATTCAAAATGCAAAAAATGAGTAGGCGTAAATGGCTCCTAAACTGGTTCGTTAGTAAGGCGGGTCGTAGACCGGTAATTCAGGAAATGATGACTGAAATGATTGCTAGTAAAGAAGCTCAAGAAAACTTGCATTCAAAGTGGTTCTTAGTGAAGACCTTGTTATTCTAGGTGATTTTATGAATTCTCAATTATCAGGAGTTAAGGCGGGTTTTCTCGACCTCGATGGAACGATATACCTCGGTGGTAACTTGATTGATGGTGCCTTAGATTTCCTTAAGCGATGTGAAGAAAGAGGCGTCAAACGATATTTCCTATCCAATAATTCATCTCGTTCTGTTGAACAATATGTGGCTAAATTAAACAAAATGGGCATCCCGTGTGTTCCTGAAGATGTTTTACTATCAACTCATGATCTGCTTTCGTGGCTTTCTAAAAATGAAATAACTCGAACATGGGCAATCGCTACCGCAGGGATGCGGAGTATGATGGAAGAAGTCGGCATTACTACCAAGGATAATGACCCCCAATATGTTGTTCTAGGATACGATACTGAAATTGATTACGAAAAAATTTCTACTGCTTCAATTCACATGCACAGGGGAGTCCCTCTAGTTGCAAGCCATCCTGACATGGTGTGCCCTTCGCCAGATGGTGGACTTCCAGATGTTGGTGCTTATCTAGCGATGTTGAAGGTGACAACAGGGCAAGACCCTGTACACATTACAGGAAAGCCTAATCCTGGAATGATTATGCACAAGATTGTCGAATTGGGGCTTAATCCTGCAGAATGTGCAATGGTTGGAGACCGTTTGTACACCGATATGGAGATGGCTGTTCAAGCAGGCTGTGTTTCTGTACTGGTTCTGTCTGGAGAAGCAACACGTAGTGATTTGAGCGAATCGGGAATGAATGTTAGTGTGGTTGTCGAGTCTGTCGATGAATTACTGAGGTGATTAATTGGGAAGATTAGAAGAATTTCTCTCTAGGAGAAAACGATTCGAGCCAGAAGGGCATGTGGTTTCTGGTAGACTTGCTGAGTTTAGATTGATGAAACTCACTAGGGCAGTAGCTGGAGAAGCATTGGTTCTGGAAGGTATTCGAATACCCGATCCTGAAGAAGGTGGTCGAAGAGAAATTGACATGGTTGTAGCAACAGGAGATGAAATTCTCTTTGTTGAACAGAAACATTGGTCTGGTTCTTTTACAATTACTAGTGAGGGGCGGTTTTTCCAAAAAAGGAAAAACGGTGGTACTTTGATGCACAAGGATATCGTTGCATGGACTGCGAGAAAGGGGGACATTCTGTGCGATCTTCATGAGAATAGAACCGATAAAGAAGTCCCTCCAAGCAGAACTGTTTTGGTATTCTCTAACAAAAACCTGGAATGGGAGCCTCTACCGGATGAGGTTCCTGCTGAAGCTTATGATGAATTAGGGTTTATCGATATGATTGATAAAATGGATAAATCGCCACCTTCCGATGAGCTAAGAGAGACTTTGATGGGTTTTGGAACATGGGATACAATTCACCTAAATGGTGGCAAGACGGTACATGGAGACATTCTTGAATATCCATATGAAAAGAAAGATTGTACCGTGAAAAATTCTGGTCTACTGGGATTAATCATTGGTCCGAAAAGCGAATTATCAACAGGTCAAGTTGTACGGGATCAGTCCGGCCCACATATCTCTGTAGTGGGCGAGGATGGTTCGAGGATTATTCCGTTTGCGGAAATTTCCAAGATTGAGTTCAGTAATCCCCGCAAGGAGTGGGGATGATGTTAGAGGTCGTTGGCTTCACTGCAGGCGTTCTAGGAATTATTGCTTGGATACCGCAGGTCAAAACCGTTTGGTTTGAGAAAAAGCATGAAGGAGTTTCACTACCAACTTTCGCAGTGGTCGCACTAGCATTGGCGTTGTGGATGACATACGGAATCATCGACGGTTCTCCGTCTATTATCTACAGCAATGCTGCCGCTCTGATAATGATACTTTCAGTCTTCACTGGAGTTTTGAAACTCAGAAGAGAAAATAATCAGTTGTAGGCTGCCTTAGTAGTTGAGATGATTACAGCGCCAATCTTGTATGGGTCTCCATTAGATGCAGGTCTGCGGTCTTCTAGCCTTCCTTTCCAGCCATCTTCCACGGTTCCGATTGGTATACGGATTGATGCTCCTCTGTCAGATACACCATACGAGAATTGGTCGATAGATTGAGTCTCGTGAAGTCCTGTTAGACGAAGTTCGTTATGTGCTCCATAAACATCCATGTGTTTCTTAACATTCTTTCCAAACTCTTCACAAATCATTGAGAATAGTTTCTCTCCACCAGCATCTCTCATCTTTCCATCACTGAAATTAGCGTGCATTCCAGACCCGTTCCAGTCTCCCTGTACTGGCTTAGGGTGATATTCAATGTAGTATCCGTAATCTTCTGTTAGGCGATCAAGAAGGTACCTTGCTACCCAAAGTTCGTCGCCAGCTTTCTTCGCTCCTTTAGCAAAGACTTGGAATTCCCATTGTCCACATGCAACTTCTTGGTTAATTCCTTCGAAATTTATTCCCGCGTCGAGACAGAGGTCTGCGTGTTCTTCGACAAATGTCCTACCATGGGTGTTTCTTCCACCAACTGAACAATAGTACAGCCCTTGTGGACCAGGATATCCTCCAACTGGGAAACCTAGAGGTTGTTGGGTTTCAGTATCCATGATGAAATATTCTTGCTCAAATCCAAACCAAAAGTCTTCGTCATCATCATCAATAGTAGCACGTCCATTACTAGCGTGAGGAGTTCCGTCTGAATTCATAACTTCGCACATTACAAGGTAACCGTTCACTCTTTGCGGGTCGGGATATATTGCAATCGGCTTTAGTAAACAATCTGAATCTCCGCCTTCAGCTTGACGTGTAGATGATCCATCAAAACACCACATTGGGCAGTCTTCTAATTCGCCGGTGAAGTTGTCTCTAACTAGTGTCTTACTTCTCATATTCTGTGTAGGTGTATATCCGTCAAGCCAAATATACTCCAGTTTCGCTTTATCAATCAGCATGGGTTTCATCGTTCGGGTTGACGAGACAGTATATTATCAAATCGCACATTTTAACTGTATAAAGCAGGTAATAAAAAGCACTATAATTCTTTTTTACTATTCGTTTACTCAATATAAACAACTTTTGTTGATTATATTTTTACTCGTATTAGTCGTAGAATTACTGTGAATTGCGCATTTGCCCAATATTTTGTTTTCAGTTGTTTGCTGCTTCAGAATTCTGCGG
>JAACDL010000053.1 GCA_009936765.1 Methanobacteriota archaeon | reverse complement strand
TCGCTTTGCGAGTGTTTTGGAGTTTGCTCACAGGAATCTCCTTCTTCCAACAGATACTGATGCTGACCTCTTAGCCAGGTGGCTGTGTGGTTATGCATTATGAAATTGAAATGGTCAGAGTTCCCCTTCGTGTCATCGATAACGCGAACCCATTCATCAGGGTGTGAAAGTTCGGTATTGATCTGTTTAAGTTGGCCTTGAAAATCCTCAGCATTAGAACGCATATCTTCTGTAACTTCCAATCCATTATTCTCATAATAAGACCAATCAGATACTGGAGAAGTGAACATGTATAGTGTCCAATAATCTTCATCACAACCCGAAAGTTGGCTTGCAAGAGGAGTAGGGACTGGCCAATTTAGGCCAAACATGTCGAGATTGACGTAGGTGACATCAACATAATCAGGAATTTGCTCAGTAACGAAATGAAGGCTACCCATACCTCCTCCTTCAGAAGAAGACGAACCCTGCCACTCTTCATAGTCCCACCATGCCAATTTCCATGTGTGCGTTGGAGTTTGATTCCATTCAGAGAATGTTCTCGCTAATTCTAGCAATGAGCCGCTTCCTGTCCCATCATCATATGCGCCAGAACTTGTACAACCAGTGTATGTTTGTCCAATTAGAGGTGGAGGCGAATAACAAATCGCATCATGATGGGCACCAACTACTATCCATTCGTCTTCTAGTGTGCCATTAATCGTGATAACCAAGTTTTCACAATTGTTGCATTCCTGAGTTTGAAATGCCTGTCTTTCGACAAAGTATCCCATGTCTTCTAACTCTTCAGCGATCCAATTTCTGGCATCAAAATTCGCTTGAGTGTCGATTTTCCTATACCCAAAGTTAGCCATTTGTACCATATTGTCGTATGCGGTACTTCCTTCAGGCCATGAAGGAGGCTCTTCATCGGCTAGTGCATTGACATCATTTGGATATGCAATTGCACTTGAAAGAGAAACTTGGAGCATCAATAGGCCCAGGAGGATTGCAAAAACAGACCTCCTGTGCATACTCTTCGGTAATCGCTGTGGGTGATAAGGTCTGCGAGAGACTGTATTAGCAACTTAATCTACAAGGGAAGACGATTTTTACAATCAATCGGTTTGGTGTAGAGTTGGGACATAAAAATGGATTAATAATTACTTATCTGTAAAATAATAGTTCCGATTAAATAGTTATTATTCATCGAAGATTTGAAGACGGTTAATAAATCGATGAATTCAGCCAACAGGTGGTGTATTTATGGTAAATTACAGACAAACACTTTTCCTGATTTTTATTTTGGTTTCTATGCCGCTTTCAGGATGTATTGATGCATCTGAAGATAGCCCTGAATTAAAGGGGGAAACATTGGCTGAGGTCGAAAACCCTTGCTTGCAGCCCTCGCAATCTATTACTCAATCTGTAACGTCGATATTAGTTGATGGAGATGAGAGATTGTTCAGGCTATCAGTTCCAAGTTCGGATGCTGGAACAAAACTGGCAGTCATTATTGCATTCCATGGAGGTGGCGGTGCCGAGGAAGACTTTGACCAACAAAACCAATTCGACCAATTAGGTGAGCAAGAAAAATTCATCATGGCTTATGCAATTGCTGATGGCGACAGAACTCCTGCAGAAGGAGATTGGTTTCTCAATACTGCAGCAACATCTAGAGATGATAATGATTTTTCAGAATCGATAATAGATGAGTTATCTAAGGCATATTGTATAGATGAGGACAGGTTATACGCCATTGGTTATTCATTGGGATCAATGTATACATATGAAATCGCATGCCAGTTAAACGGCCGATTTGCTGCTGTTGCATCTTTTGCAGGAACCATGCCGGTTAGTCCTGAAACTTGTAACTTAAGTGGGAGTATTGCTGTAATGCATATTCATGGGAAATTAGATTACATCATAGATTACGATGAAGATTGGGATTGGAAAGATGGTGAAATGGAAGGGGTTGGGACTATGAGTAACATACCTGGAATGATTGATTATTGGGCTCAGAAATCTAATTGCCAAAATGGAAATACACATGCGCATTTGTTCGACGGAGATGAAGTAGAGCACATCGTACACAGTGATTGTGATGGAGATGTTAGAATAGAGCATTATGGAATGGAAGCTCAAGAGCATTCTTGGCCCAGTGAAGTAGATGGAACTGCTACCTATCAACTAATGTGGGATTTCCTCAGTGATTTTACAAACTGAATTGACACTGTAGTCTCTCGATATTATTTCACTTAGTATCGGGAAATTAGTTCTGGATTTAGTCAAGGCCTGGCACAGGATGAACCCATCCAAATGTATCCTCGTCTACTTCATTCTGGATGTTAGTTAGTGCATTGTATAACTTTAGAGTTAATTCTCCAGGTGTTACTCCATCGGAATAAGTAGATGTTTTGTCACCGAGTGTGATTGAACCAATCGGCGAAATCACGGCTGCAGTTCCACAACAGAATGCTTCTTCTGCACTCATTGCAAATTCAGCCTCAACCTTTGTTTCTACTACTTCGTACCCCATGTGCCGGGCTAGTTGAATAATCGAATCACGTGTGATTCCAGGAAGGATTGTTCCAGTTAATTCAGGAGTATACAATACTCCGTCTTTTAGACAGAAGAAGTTGGCAGCTCCTACTTCTTCGACATATTTGTGTTCTTCAGCATCCAGATAGATGACCTCTGCATATCCTGCGGCCTTTGCATTCTTAGATGGCATCATTCCTGGTGCGTAGTTGCCTATGGCTTTGACTCCACCAGATCCTCCAGGTGCAGCACGATGGTGGTGGTCACTGATTAGCAAATTAATACAGGACATTCCACCTTTGAAGTATGGTCCAACCGGTGTGACATAGATCATGAAAGTGTATTCAGGAGCTGGTGCAACTCCCAAAATAGGCCCACTGCCATTCAGTAAAGGACGAACATACAATGCTCCTTTGCCCATTGGAGGTATCCAGCGTGCATTTTGTTGAACACATTGTTCTACAGCATCTATGAATATTGATTCAGGTACAGGGGGCA
The DNA here is from genome assembly GCA_009936765.1 of Methanobacteriota archaeon. GTDB lineage: Archaea > Thermoplasmatota > Poseidoniia > Poseidoniales > Poseidoniaceae > MGIIa-K1. The sequence continues at coordinate 1,911 of JAACDL010000053.1, read as the reverse complement.
TCTTCAATCTGTCAGCGCCCCTTTGCATTCTTCGAGCATTCTCTTCTGGACGGAAAAGAACAACTCTTCCTGCACTGGTTCTGTATGCCTTCATGCCTTCGAATAGACCCTGTCCGTAATTGATTACTCCAGCAGCAGGCGAGATTGAAATGTTACCATATGGTAATACTTCACCAGGTGTCCATGGTGCATCGATATCGGTCTTAGCGATGTACATGAAATCAGTCTCTGTCATAGAGAATGTCAAAGAGTCCCAATCCACCGGTGCTTCGCTCATTATCACAGACCAGTGCCCACCGGTATTCAATGATTGTGCGCAAATCAATCCAAAGTGCTCTTTCGACAAGTTGTTGTCCTATTGACTCTAGGAGGTAACATGCGCTGGAGCGGTGATGTCGCAATCATTACTGGGCGATACTCATCAATTGACGATTCAACAGTAATGGAATTGTGGTCGCGCGCCCGTTCTGGCGAGTCGGTATTGTTACGCGTACACGGCGTGAGGGCTTGGTTTGAGGTCACTCCGAATGGGAGATGGGTTGAAGGTGATGAACCCCCATCTCTTCCAGATCATTTTGAAGAAGTGGTCGAAATATCAGAGCCAGTAATGAAATGGACCGACCTGGGAATTAAACCAGTTTGGAAAGTATATGTTAGTCAACCATTCATGGTTCCAAAGTTGAGAAAAGAGTTGTCAGGAAGATGGACTGTCCTATCAGGAGACATACCGTTCGTGAATCGCTTTTTCTTAGATGGAGACCTTTCGATGCATGTTTCTGTTGATGGCGAAGTAGGTCAAACCGAGCACCCTGTAGATGTGTGCCTAGAACTGACAATGGATGATGTCAGTCATTGTGAGCCATTCCCAGCGCCATTCAAAATATTCTCTTTCGACCTTGAGACTTCGATTGCTCACAACACCATTCTCTGTGCAGCTGTTGTCACAGAGGATATGGGGACGGGAGAAAGAACTCATCATACCTATGCGGAAGATGAAGAATCCATCCTCAAGCAACTTACAGAACTTGTAAGGTCTACTGACCCTGATATTATCACAGGATACAATATCGATAATTTCGATATGGGGCGAATTGTTGACAGAGCCAACCTCATTTCTAAGCGAGATAAATCAAAGAAAGTCGAAACAATGGGCTGGGGCAGAGTATCTACTTCCGAGGAAGGCCGTAGAAGAGATACCTTGTATCCAACAAGGGGAGTATCTAGGGCATGGAACGTTGGTGGCAGGTGCGTAATGGATGCATGGTGGCAGGCAAGACAGGCACTGAGGCCTCAAAGAGAGACATTGAAGTTTGTCTCAAATCTATTATTCCCTGATGATGAAGATATGCAGAAGATGGATGTAGATGCTTCAAAGATGGATGAAGAATGGGCGAACCGCCCTGATGTTGTAATCGAATATTGCCTGAGAGACGCTGAACTTCCATTAGATATCATGCACGCTATCCAAGCCTTCAGGCGTAAAGAAGCAGTGGCAGCAGTAGCCAAAGTATCTCTAGACACAAGTGCAAATGGAACCACTTCTCAATTGATAGATTCACTGGTTATTAGAATGGCAGACAGAACCGCAATAGGAGTTCCTTTGACAGGTTCTGCGGACAAAAAAGAAGGTCAAATCGAAGGTGGATATGTTCACGATGTAAAAGCAGGACTTCACCGCTGGGTTGCGATTCTGGATTTCAAATCGATGTATCCTTCTATTATGATCGGCAAAAACATCTGTTACACTACAAGAATTGATGATAGTAGTACCGACCAGCCAACAAAAGATGAGATTTCTTATGAGTCTCCAACCGGTGCTAAGTTCAGAAATGAGAAAGGGCGAAGGGGAATGGTTCCTACGCTGCTTGAAGATTTGATGTCGCAAAGAGATGTTCACAAAGCAGGAATGAG
>JAACDL010000052.1 GCA_009936765.1 Methanobacteriota archaeon | reverse complement strand
CTAACTTCATCAAAAATACCGAAACCTAGAGTTTCTATAGCAGCCCAAAATCGTGTGGCTTTTGGATTTGAAGACGGCCAGGTCCTTCTATGGGAAAAAGGCCTATTTGAGCGTAGATTGAAAGAAGAGTCAGGAAGTACAGATGGGCGAAGATCAGCACTAGCTGCAAAGTTACGTTCATTGCGAGAATAATGTTATTATTTGCATTATCTTTCCAGTGGATGCAGTGGAAAGTATGGCCGCAAACCCCCATTTCCGCTGGAAAAGGCTCGAAAAAAGCGTAAGGTTTATTTGCCTCCGCATCCCACCTGAATATTGCCGCTCCCCCGGGAGTGGTGGAGGGCTTCTTCGGAAGTCTTCTGGGACCCTTGCCAACCGGCCTGCTCAAACCGAGCAAAGCGTTGGTCACAAACCTTGGAGACAAGGGGAGTGAGATGGCAGGAGAGATGCGGGTTTTCGGATCTGTAAGTCTCCTACATCCGCAGGACATCTGAGCTTCGGCAAAAGATGACCACACAACCTTCGGGAAGTGTGGTACAGGGAGGGCTACAACCTAGTTGTGGCGTACCAATGACTGTGCATTAGTCGGGAGGTGCAGCAGTAACAGTTCTTCGGGACAACCTCTGTTGCAAAGAACGGCTTGGTGGAAAAGTTTCGACTTTGAAGCCACGGGCGGAAACCGAACTAGGGAAGCAACCTTCGGGCTGACAAACTAGAAACGGACCTACCACGGACGGAAACCGCGCCTCACTTCCTCGGAAGTGCTGAGACGGACCTCCATGGTCAAAGACCGGATGCAAGAGAAACCTTCGGGAATCTCAAGCATAACGGATTGGCCGCCGTTGGAAAGAAACAGGATCACTTCGGTGAAAATGCGGAAATCCAACACCGGTTGAGAGGAAACGAAACCTTCGGGATTCGTGAAATCAAAACCACCCTGGGAACTAACCACTTCGGTGGAAGGCGAACAGGCCCGGCAGCTGAGAAGAAGGCATCTTGGAAACAAGATGTCAACGAACTGGAAACTACTTTTCGGAGTAGAAGAAGGTGACGACGACTCGGCAGCCACCAGCGGAGGCTGGCAGGGGGGCGGTTATCCCACCCGGATGAAACCCCCCTGCCAGTTCTCCCATCCTGCTTTCACAGATAATTGGGTGCCAGTGCATACCGTTTATGACTGTTGAGGGCTCAAATCTTTGTCGCGAGCAGTTTTGACGAGCGATTATTTTGAGCCAGTCATCTCTTCGGGTCTTACCCATTGATCAAATTCTTCATTTGTCAAATAATTCAATTCTAGGGCAGCCTCGCGCAGTGTGGTCCCTTCTTGGTGTGCCTTTTTGGCGATTTTAGCAGCCTTATCGTACCCAATATGATTATTCAGAGCAGTTACCAACATCAGTGAATTTTCGAGATGGCTTTTGATAACATCGCGATTAGGAACAATTCCTTCAATGCATTTTTCCCTGAAGGTTCTCATCGAATCTGCAAGAATCTCAGCACTGTGTAACAGATTATGAATCATCATTGGCTTGAACACATTCAACTCGAAATTACCCTGGCTGCCCCCTATTGTTATCGCAACATGGTTTCCCATAACTTGACAACAAACCATTGTCATTGCTTCAGACTGAGTGGGATTTACTTTACCTGGCATAATCGATGAGCCAGGCTCATTTGCCGGTAATGATAACTCACCAAGGCCACATCTCGGCCCAGAGCCTAACCATCGTACATCATTTGCAATTTTCATTAGGCTAACTGCCAGTGTATTGAGCGCCCCGCTTGCAGCAACAACAGCATCATGTGCTGCTAATTGTGCAAATTTATTTGGTGCTGAAACAAAAGGCATACCAGTCTTGAGTGCGATCGCTGAAGCAACCCGCTTTGCAAATTCAGGATGAGTATTCAGGCCGGTTCCTACTGCAGTTCCACCTAAGGCTAATTCGTGTAAATCTTCGAGTGCAAATTCTAGCCTTCGAACGTCTGCGTCTAATTGTGAAACCCATCCGCTTACCTCTTGGCCTAGAGTTAACGGTACAGCATCCATGAGGTGGGTACGTCCAATTTTGACAACATCCTGCCATTCTTCAGATTTGACTGCTAAAGCATCTCTGAGTAAAACGAGGTTCGGAATCAAATCATGAGCAAACGATTCTGCACTGGCAATATGCATTGCTGTTGGAAAAGTATCGTTCGACGATTGTGCCCGATTTACATGGTCGTTTGGATGCACTGGAGATTTGGAACCCAATATCCCGCCAGCCATTTCAATAGCTCGATTAGCAATTACCTCATTAGTGTTCATATTTGATTGAGTACCAGAACCAGTCTGCCATACTCTAAGCGGGAAATGATCATCCAGGCTCCCATTAATCACTTCTTCAGCAGCTGCGATAATCAGCTTTGAAACATCAGAATCGAGTTGTCCTAAAGCGGCATTAACTTTCGCAGCAGCCTGCTTTAGTATTCCGAATGCCCGAACAACGCCTCGCGGCATAGTATCTTGTCCAATATCGAAGTTGATTAGCGACCTAGCAGTCTGACAACCGTAGTACCTGTCTGCAGGAACTTCCAATTCACCCATGGTGTCGGCTTCGATTCGCACTTCTCCCATGTTGGAAGGGGTGATGACGGTTGTCCATGTCCCTTTCCCTCTCGGAATCGTCAAAGGTGTGAATCTAGAGCACCGCCTGATGGCAGGTTATCGTCTAGTCTGGTTTCAACACCTGCACAAGGCTGCAGGGACTTATGTTATCAGAAGGGCGATGGCTAACCAAGAGACATTTTGGCCTAACCATGAGAACGGCAACCCCGTTCAATCAGGAAGTGTAATTCCTCTGTGGGAAAAAGGACCAGAAGAATTGACAGCATTCATTGATGAATGTGAAAACAAAGGCGTTACCTTTGTTGCCTGCGAGTGGGGAGGATCCGACTTTGAAACTCTGGCAAACGACGAAAGAGTAATTCTACTAACTTGCCTAAGGCACCCGATTAAGAGATTAATTTCTAACTACAACTATGACCATTATTGGATGTGGACAAAGGCAACTTCCTATGCCGAATATCTGAATGAAGGGCACCTACATTCTTCATCAGAATATTACACGAAAATATTTGCACGGGGTGAAAACGATTTGCAAAAAGCAAAATCTAACTTGGAACTTTTCGATCACGTGATTATAGCGGAAGATGGTATGAGTGCTCTAGACGAATTAGGCTGGAGCAAAGAAAGCGACACAACTCATCCTACATTTGGAGATAAGAAGAGAGCAGCAATTCTCTTTGGAAAATTAAGATGGTCTCGCCTGTTAAACTATCTACGCAAGGTCAAGTATCAACCGCCTAGTGAATTAAACATCGAAGATAAGAATCAGAACGACTTATCTCTATACAACTCACTTAGAGGTTAAGTGGCAACTAGCTGCAAAGGGTAGCG
>JAACDL010000051.1 GCA_009936765.1 Methanobacteriota archaeon | reverse complement strand
GGAACCTTATGCTTTGTATCTCTACTAATGGGAATTGCGGCAGTAGGTGAGAAACTACATTGTGGCCACTGGACAATAATGGCGATGCTATTAGCACCTGCTCTGTTTGCTAAAAACCTTGATTCAGGATACCCAACTGTTGCCAGCCAGTTGGGCTTAGTTGTGATTTTGATGATGTTTGGCAAAAAACTACAATGGGGAGTAATAGCAACTACTGCATTAGTTGTAGCAATGATTCACCCCACTGGATTAATTTATCTTTCAACCCTAATCGCAGCTCAAATAATAATTTCAAAAAGGAAAAAAATCACTATTACTGAAAGGTTCCAATTCGGCATACTAGTCGCAGCGATTTTGTTTGCCATCATCATTATTTCACCAGCCTTTGATGGCAAATCTGTATTCGCTGAATATGGATGGCAGGGTGGTGTTCCAATGGCGATGTATGCTGGCCTCCTACTACCACTTGGCCTTTGGTCAGCATGGACACTGCGCCAAGACCGAAATGCGATGATACTGGCTACCTGGTTTGGATTAAACTGGGGCCTATCCTCAATTCATCTCTTCGAAGGTTTAGAAGGATTCACATTACTTTCAATGATTTCTTATGCATTATACTCCATGAGCATGCATGCATTCCATATTCCACTTGCAGCATTGGTCGGAATGAGATTGTCAAAGTTAGAAGGAGGCGTATCTTCAGATGGCGGTAGAGCGATCACAATTGCTGCACTACTACTTTGTGGAATTGCCCATAGTGCTCTTTCGGAATTATCACGACATGATGAACTGCACGTTGTTTCGAGTGGAGATGAAATATTATTTGAAATGCTGAATGAACTACCAGAAGACTCGATTGTGTACACTGAGAATGAACACTGGGGGCATGTTTATTCAATACCGGAGCATATCGGAATTACTTCTGTACCTACATTAGGAATCCTTAATCAGGAGCACTCGATTCAAAATGCTGCTACGACAGCAATCGTTTTCGACGATATACCTAGACTAGAAAAACTAGGAATCACTCATGCTATCGCATCTCCTAAAGGAGTAATGATGCAATACATACAAGCGTCAACTCATTGGGATAAACTGTGGACTGTTGGCGGTTCCACTGTTTACATTCTTGAAAACGATAACTTGGTTTCACAATTTGATAAGGTAGAAGGTGAAAATATGCGACCAGACCCCTGGTCTTCACTGAGAAGTAGAGATCCCTTTGAACTAGGCGATGACAGGTTGTACCTTACTGAAGGAAATCATGGGTTCTCTGTGAATGATACTAATGCGTACCAAATCTGCGTCATGGTGGAATTTGTAGGAGACGTTACTGCAATAGTTAATGATAACAAATTCGAAGGTTCCGGATGGTACAATTCCTGCAAATTTGCAGGGAATGGCGGGTTTGACATATCCATCGAAAGCGAATCTGAATACTGGATTAATCCTCTGGGTGCATCAGGAAGGGGAGACGCATTAATTGACGAGACGGGCGTGAGAGTACATTGGGTAGAAATCATCACTCTTGCCCCAATGTAAGCGAAAGGCTTGACTGTGGCACCTCCACCCCCACATGTGCCTAGCCTGTTCATCATGCTGCCTACTCTTGACGAAGAGAAGGGTCTAGCAGATGTATATTCAAGAATCCCATTTGATGAATTACAAGCATTAGGGTTCGATGCTAGAGTTGTTGTTGTAGATGGTGGCTCAACTGATGGAACACTCGATGTAGCCAAGAAACTGGGTTGTGAAATTATTGAACAATGGGGAGAAGGAAAGGGTGCTGGAATTAGACAGGCATTCCAATTATTCAAAGAAAAGAATGACGATGTACTAGTAATGCTGGATTCGGATGGTACATATTTCCCCGAAGAAATGACTAGATTAGTAACCTCCATTCCAGATTCGGGCATAGTTATTGGAGATAGATTACGCGGAAATTTGCATAAAGATGCAATGACCAGTACCAACTGGGTCGGAAACCACCTCCTAACATGGCTCGCAGTATCTTTACACGGTACACCAATCAACGACTTATGCTCAGGATATTGGGCATTCTCTAAGAATGCAATTAACAGGTTGAAGTTGAATAGTATGCGTTTTGAGATTGAAGCTGAAATGTATACTTCTTGTGCTTACCAAAATATTCCACTCAGACACATACCTATCAGTTATTCAAAGCGAGTAGGAGAAGCAAAACTTGGTAGCATCAAAGATGGAACTTCGATTGCAAGGAAACTCATCATAAGGAGAATCTTCCCCACCCCACATGAGGATTAAGCATGAGTCGCTATAGTGTTGCGATACTAGGCGCTAGCGGCCTTGTTGCTCAACGGCTGCAAGAACTTCTTTTCGGCCACCCGTTTTTTGATGTCGTAGCCATTGCAGGTTCACCCAGTAGTGTTGGCCTGATGTTCGAAGAGATCGAATGGCGACTCGAAACTAGACGTCCCGAATACGATATTTTGGTTTGCTCGATGAGTGATATCCCTGATGTCGACATAGCATTTTCAGCATTGCCTAGTAATGTGGCAGAAGTTGTCGAACCATCTCTTGTTGCTAGAGGAGTTCATGTTTTCTCCAACGCCAGTGCTTTCCGCAGAATTGCAGGTATACCATTGGTAATTCCTGAAGTTAACCCGGAAGAGATGAAATCCTATGAGGGTCATGCTTGTGCAACTAATTGCACTGTTGTACCAGTAGTAACTCCGATTATTGGTTTGAAGAAATTAGGAATAAAATCAATCACGATAAAAACACGACAAGCATTGTCGGGAGCTGGTTGGAGATTATTATTCGACGAAGATGCTCTTTCGGGTAATGTGAACCCGTTTATTCCAGGGGAAGAAGACAAATTAATCGCTGAACTCAAGCATCTATTGGACATGGATATTCCAGTGTTAGCATCTTGTAATAGAGTTCCTGAAAGAGATGGACATTTCGTATCATGTGGAGTCGAAGTTTCTAGTGAAACCTCGATTGAGGAAGTACGTGAATTGATGAAAATACCATCATTGCGCCTACCATCATCTCCGAGAGAGGTGAATACACTAATTGACGAATCTCCAAACAGAGAAGAACACCTGTGGAATGGAAAAGGGATGACTACTACAGTAGGCAACATCAGAGTTGAAGGCAATATCATTCGCTTCGACGCCCTGTCTCATAATACGATTAGAGGGGCTGCAGGTGGAGTCATATTACTGGCTGAATTTGCAGTCCAAGAATCCTACATCACCAAATAGTCAACCTCTCTTCGGTAGCATAGTGGTTGCATGGGCATAACGGCAATGATTCCGAATATGACTTTCCAACAGTTGATGGATGAAGCCAATTCACGCTGGGGGGAAATTTGGGATTCAGGCGCTGCCCGACTTGAAATCATGCTTCTCTGTCCTCGTAAAGAGAGAAAATTATTGGAATTACACGGAGACATGATTGAACATGGCCAACCTGTAATGGGGATTTTTCATCGCCCAAGGGCTGAAGCAGAACTAATCTCACAACAGGGATTTGATCCAAAGGCAGCATCATTCCAATTCCTAAACATATCAAATGCAGACATGGGCCCTTGGATGCAGCAATTAGTCACCCAAGAAGGATGGCTAAGGAGCACTGTTGAATTGGCACCTGTACCATTTTCATTGGACATTCCTAGCCAAAGAACGTTCGAGAAAAGAACCATACTTTGTTTCCGACATCCAAGTCTTCCTCCATTAGGGAATTACTTCTTGCCGTATCCTATTAGTGCACTTATTGGCAAAGCATTTGTTTCTCTACCGAGAAGGCAAGCGGCAGAGCTTGCCCGCCAGCAAGCAGAGATATTGGGAGTAGGATTAGCAAAACCTGAACCTGAAATCGTTGAAGTCCCAGTTGTTGAACCAGTTGTTGAAGTTGAACAGGTTCCAATCGCCGTAGAAGATGCATTTGTTTCAGAAATGATTCCAGAAGAAGTCGAATCCGTGGCACTACCACAATCTGCCGAACAACCAGAATCGACTCCAACTGTAGAGACTCCATCTCCTGCAACTCCTGCTCCGCCAGTAGTTGTTGAGGAGAGTGTTCCTCTACCATCGGGTATACCTGAAATCGATGACAGTTTGCCGATAGAAAGAGAGTTCCGTGCATTGATTCAGGAACTCTTGGATGCGGGTGTTGACCCAGCAGATATGATGACAGACCCTCGACTTGAAGACATTACTGAAAGGGCATTAGCCCAAGAATTCGAAACCTGGCCAGTATTCATGCAGATGGTCAGTTGAATGCGAGGGTTCAAAGACGAGTTTGGAGTGGGAGTTTCATGGCATTCTGTATCAGTTGTGGGCAAATGCAGGCAGACGGTACCAAATTCTGCAGATTTTGTGGTGGCCAACAACCTGGAGACCAGTTGATTGCTCGACTAAGCATGGAAGCCGAAGCCATAAGGTATCAAATGCAACAATTACAGGCTCAGCAAATACAAGCTCAACAAATGCACCAAGCAAATTACGGCCAGCAGCAAGACCAAGGTCAACGTTGGTGATTGGTGTTGAAACTTCGCCACCTGGCGATCGCCTTGTCTAAATTAACACCTCATCCTTGCAATAGTGTCGAACTTGAGCAGTATCAAACTGAAGGAAACCTTGCTGCCCTTTGGCTATCACAAATCGATGGATTCGATGGGCTAGATGGAAAAACAGTTCTCGACTTGGGTGCAGGAAACGGAATATTGGGCCATGGTGCACAACTGCTGGGTGCAGATGTTACATTTGTTGAGTGTGATAAAGACGCTGCAGAATTATGTCAAAAATTAGGAAACACGATTGTGGGTAGAGTTGGAGAAATAGAATTACCAAGTGCTGACATAGTGATATGCAATCCCCCTTGGGGAGTTCAAACTCATGGTGCAGACAGAGCATTCATCGATGCTGCATTACAATGCGCCCCTATCGTACATATGATGCACAGCGCCGCTGCAACTCATCTACCAGAGGGAGAAATTATTCTTGAAGGAGAGTTTAGAATGCCTGCAACTTACCAACATCATTCCTCCAAAATGGGTGTTACCGCCATCAAGTGTTGGCGCTTCACTCAATGAGGGGGGTTCAAAAGCAAACAGCCCCCGCCTCAATCATCCCCTTCCCGTCACCCATAGGGTGACTCCCCCAAACATGAGCGTGAAAAAAATGGCGAGCATCGTCACCCCAGGAACTGTAGTTGGTACTGCAGAGAAGAATAGCCCCGGTGCGGGGACAACTGAACAAAACGGCGAGTTAATCGCATTACTGACTGGCGTAGTCGTAGAAAATGAAGGCGTCCTAAGTATTGAGACTCACAATGAAATGCTCCGCCTTGAAGTAGGAGATATGGTCATTGGGGAAGTAGTAAAACTCAACGAAAAGGCTGGAGAAATCCGTGTCCTAAGTGTAGAAGGAAAGCCTAATCGCTCGATTATGGCAGACCAAGAGTACGCACAATTCCACGTAACTCGTATCTGTGACCGCTTCTTACACAACACCGCTGATGGACTTCGTCGCAGAGACATCGTTCGTGCTAAGGTTAGTGAAGCTGCAAACGTGATCAGAATCGATATGCGTGAGGATCCAAATTGTGGAGTTCTTTGGGCAATCTGCCCACCGTGTGGCGATACATTCGTTGCAGAAAAGAATGGAGATTGGAACGTTGCATGCAAAACATGTGGTAACCAATCATTCAGAGCATTAGCTGACGATTTCGGTGGAGAATCTGGTAAGGCTGCACTCAACGGATCTGGAAAGAGATGGAGTGGAGATGCAGAAGCACAGTTCGCAAGAGGCAGTGCTGGTCGTGCAACATTCATCGCAGAAGATGTTCGTGAAGACGGACGTGAGCGCACTTACTTCAAGTTCCAAGGAGAAGGCGGCGGCGGAGGTCGTGAACGCAGACAAAAGGCTGCACCTGGATGCAGACTATTCGTTGGCGGTCTATCTCGTGATGTCGAAGATGACGAATTACGTTCCAAGTTCAAGGAACATGGAAAGATTACTGATTTCGCACTAATGAAGGATGATGCTGGAAACAGCCGTGGATTCGGATTCATTACATTCGAAAAGAAGGAAATGGCTGATGCTGCTGCGGCTGCTCTGAATGGCTTGAAAATCAAGGGTCGTAAAATCGGAGTCCGTGATGCGGATGCACCGAGAGAAGAAAAGCCTCGACGCAAGCATGTTGAAGGCGCTAGAATCTATGTTGGAAACCTTCCATTCAAGGCTAGTGAAGATGATCTTGCTGCACTATTCAAGGACCACTGTGATACAGCACATGTTCAATGGGCAACAGATAATGCAGGACGTAAGAAAGCGTTTGCATTCGTTACAATCATGCCTGAATCAAAGGGTGAAGAAGTTGCTAAGAAATTGAACGGCCACGAAATGCTTGGTCGCACAATCAAGGTAGACTTATCGAAACCTCGTGACAAAAGCGCTGGAAACAGAAGCCATGGCGGAAACAAGGGTGGAAATGACAGCGGGAAATCTTCTCGTGAACTTCGTGCTCTTGCTGAAGAAGAACAGGATGCGAAGAAGAAGCGTCGCCGCCCAAAGAAGGATTGAGGTGAGAAAATGAGTGAGAACCAGGAAGCCTCCTGGCTCGTCATTGATGGCTACGAAGATGAGCCAGCAGCTTTCGGAGTCCCTCCTTACGTTGGATTCCATATTCGATATATCTGTGGAGTTTTAGAGCAAGCAGGTATTCCTTACGAATACTGTACTATTGATTCATACCGGCTAAATCCTCCATCACTGGAAGATAGGTTGGGTGTCGTTGTACTTGCTGGAGCAATCGTTCCTGGTAAATATCTCAGGGGTGCTCCTATATCTCTTAGAGAAACTAGAGATGTGCTTTCAAAGATCCCAGGCGAAACACCGATTCTGTGTGGTGGATGGGCAATACGTGGATGGAGACAACAGGGTTGGAGTCCACTTCGTCATAATCTATTCCTGGCACTTCAGGATACTGATGCAACATTAGCCTATTTCCTAAATAATTCACAATGGAAACATCAGCGAAGGAATGCTGAGCAGTGGACTGCTTGGGCGCATGCTGGTGCCAAGTCAAAGGCAGTTACTCACAATCCAGACCTTCATGGTCCACTAACCTATGAAGTCGAAGTCTACCAAGGCTGTGTTAGATACAAGAGAGGTTGCAAATTCTGTATAGAACCAAAGAAGGGAGTTCCAGTTTGGCGTAGTCCTGAAGACATCATTCAAGAGGTAGCCTTAGCTCATGATATGGGTGTTGAACACGTTCGCTTAGGTGGAATGACAGACACTTACACCTACATGGCAGAAGGTATGGTCGATATGGAATATCCACGGCCAGATCCAGAACCAATTGCAAAATTATTACACGGATTACGTGATGATGAAAGACTAGGAATCCTGCATACAGACAATGGAAATCCATCCATCATCGCAGAGCATCTAGAAGAGTCTGAAGAGATTACTAAAACCTTAGTTGAAACATTATCTGATGGCGCTGTTCTCTCTTTTGGACTAGAATCTGCTGACCCAAATGTCCACGAGGCAAATTGGTTGAATTGTGATTCTGGACAACTGAAGTCTGCTATTGCTTTGATTAACAAATACGGCAGAGTACGTGGTGAAAGAGGGTTACCAAAGCTTCTACCAGGGCTCAACTTTATTGCCGGACTTAATGGTGAAACAAGTGCTACTTACGATATTAATCTCAAGTTACTTCGTGAACTAAAACAAGAAGGTCATATGATTAGGCGAGTCAACATTCGTCAAGTCGAAGGTGAAGGTTTCCAAGAAATCGATGATGGAGATTTCCGTTCATTCAAAAATAGTGTAAGGGAAGAGTTCGATGGACCTCTTCTAGAAGAGATGTTACCAACAGGAACAATACTTGACGATGTTTGGTGGGAAGCGCATGACGGAAGGACAAGATTACCTCGTCATTTGGAGCCTGAGGCAAAAGACCCAGCAATCTATGGTAAGGCAGGTATTACCTTTGGAAGGCAAATCGGAGCATATCCGATATTGGTTGGAATGAATTACCTCGCACCCCTAGAAAATTATTCTCAAATCATGGTAATTGGCCACGGAGCACGATCTATTACTGGAATTGAAACTGGATTAGATTGGAGGTCTGTGACTGAAAAGCAGTTGGCAGCAGTTCCAGGAATCTCGGCCAAGGGTGCATGGAGTCTTATTGGAACAAGGGCGAAGGCACACTCGAAGAAACGCCCGTTTGAAAGTATAGAAGAATGGTTCAAATCAGCGGGAGTAAATATCCCAGAACTAATTGATTTCGAGAAGATATTGAAGGATTAATCTTAGATTAATTAGTAACAGTTTTGCTAAACAGGTAATTTTAAATTAAAATCCAAAAATGGAAGTTCATGCAACCTCCACAAACGCAGTATGTACAGCCGGTACAATACCCACAACAACCAATGATGCAGCAACAAATGATGCAGCAACCTATGATGCACCAAGGCATGGTTCAGCAAGGTATGATGCAACCACAAGTGGTTGTATATTCTCATCAAGGATCTAATCCAAATTTCTTAGTAGCCTACATACTGTGGTTTTTCTTAGGGATTTTTGGAATACACCACTTATACATTGGAAGAGGTATTGGAATTTGGTTAGTCTCATTGATTACAATGCAAGGATTGGGTTTCTGGTGGCTAATTGACCTATTCTTGATCCCATCGTCTTGCTCAAAGATGCGATGAAAGCATATCAAAACCGAAAGTTTTTGCAGGATTAGTACTTACTAATTAAGCGCTTAATCTTCAACCCAAGCATAGGTTCGCATACCTTCTTCATCTTAACAGACGAAGTCAGTTATACTTAATCCAATCAGATTGACTTCCTTGCGTCCTGTAGTATTTTTCACCAGATGGGCTAACATACCATTCGTATCCATCATCACTCGCAAGGTTTGAATTAATTGATGAAAGAGGATACTCTGCGATTGGACTTGTATCGCTAGAAGGATTTGATTCGGGATTAATTTCTGTATCAAACAT
>JAACDL010000050.1 GCA_009936765.1 Methanobacteriota archaeon | reverse complement strand
CCAGGTATGCCGTCTTGCTCCCAATGCACATATGGCCATTCATATCCGGTTACAGTGACTCCATCGAGGCTGCCATTGTGGCCATAAGGATTGAATGGGAACCAATCAGGTGCCAATTCTCTACTGCTTACTCTTTCAATGATTTCACGAATTTCATCAGCTTTCTCGCAAGCAATACGCGACTTTTCTGCAAACTTTCCTTCTGAATATGATGAGTAGTTATCAATTATTCTCGGTTTAACATCAATCTGTTCCAATGCCGCTAGGAATGGTTCTAAGAAGTGTTGAGCATAACTCCGGCCATCTGTTCCCGGCCTTCCATCTTCATCAGGTGCAGGTATCGTGGCTAATGGACATCCAATGTACTTCTCGTATTCATCTGACAGGAAAGGGTATACTTTCCTAAGAGGGTCAGCGGAGTCGACAATGAATACAGATTCTGCATCCAAACCTGCATCCTTGCATGCTCTTGTTACCATGTCTCCTGTCAAAATTTCACGTAAGTGTCCGATATGGAACTCGCCGCTAGGAGTAATCCCTGAAGCGATAATGTGTTTTTTACCTCTCTTAGACAGAGTCTGTGCGGCAAAATCAGCCCAGTGCATTGCTAATCACCTCAAACAACTGCAACTCTGATTATTCCGCGAAGTGGCACTTCATCGATTTCATTGCGCACGGTTTTGTTGACTAATACTGTACAAAGAGAAACTTCAGCTCCTGCCTCTCTCATTGATTGAATTGTTCTTGACATTGTTACACCGGTGGATAATACATCATCAATAATTACAATTCTCTTTCCGGCAACTTGTCCGTACTTGTTGGATAGAGAGCCTTTCCCTGGTGATCCATCTACATTGCGATGAATCGCAACTTCGCATCCTAGTTGGCTAGCAACTTCATTAGCAAATAGAACTCCGTTTATCGAAATACCAACTATTGTGTCAATACTATCTCCACATTCTTCAGCGACTACATCTGCCATAATCGCTCCTATTGCGGCAATACGTTGAGGCCTTACTCCAATAGTTCTCCAGCCAATCCCTACATCTTGTGGTTTTTCTCCAGCAGTACTGCCGGCTAAAAGCCATGCAATAGTATCTTGTGACAATGACATTTCGTCCGCAATCTGTTGCGAGTTGAGTCCTTCTTTGCGAAGATTTCCAACCATTACTCGCAACTCCTCGATGCTCTTTCCAGTCTCCATGGAGGTATTCGGGTAGTCTATCAGACATCAACCCATCGTTGCGCAGATGGCGAAGAAGGCGGAAACCCTCAAATGGAGCGGACTCGGCGAAGGGTTTGATGTCCGACTTCGAATACGAGTCTTTGCTTGACCGCGCCAGGTCAAATATCCCTGAAGAGATCTCCAATCGTGCACGATGGACTCTACCCGATCCTCAAATTATGATAGAGGGTTCTAACACAATCTTTCGCAACTTTACTGAAGTAGTAAATCACATGGAAAGAGATGAAATTCATGTTTACCAATTTATGTTGAATGAACTTGGTACCGCTGGTTCAAGAGATGGACCCCGTGTCCGATTCAAGGGAAGAATTCCCCCTAAGAGAATCAAAAAGACAATTGTCAATTATGTCAACGCTTACATCAAGTGTGTCCAATGTAATGCCCCAGATACTCACTTCATAAAGCAAGATAGAACCACTTTGCTAAAGTGTCAGGCTTGTGGTGCAACTAGGCCAGTCAAACTGTGATGTCAAGCAAGTATTCGCTGGGCAACTGTCCGCCTTGTAGGAATTCCACTAGTTTAGGAATTGATTCATCAGTGATTTTGAACCAATCTCCATTTGGATAGATAACGCAAGTAGGGCCGTTTTCACAGAAGTCTAAGCATCCCGACTTTTGAACTCGAACATCATGAATGCCTTTGGCCTTGGTATCAAGTTTGAATTTCCTCATCAATTCAAGAGAATTCTTTTCGCTGCAACAACCTCTGACTGAACCTTCTGGACGCGTATGGCCGCATACGAATGCATGCATTCGATATCCTGCAACTTCTCTCCCCTTAGGATCCATTTGTTGTCACCTTGTCAATAGCCTTAGCTAAGTCATAATCCCTTTCAGTTATTCCTTGGACATCATGACTCCATGTTTTGATTACTACACTACCCCATGAAAGAGTAAACTCTGCATGGTGGTCTTGTTTTTCACAAATATCGCCAACAACATTAACGAATTCTAGAGCAGTAGCGAAGTCATCAAAATTGAACGTCTTCTCTAAATGATGGTCATCGACAACCAACCACTGCAAAAAATCAACCCCAAAGGTGTGAATCATCATTACCCTTGGTTTTCTTCTCAACCTTTTCATGAAGGTTTGATCTTCGCTTTTGGTCAGCACGTTCGAATTCTAGTAATTCTTTGTCATCGATGTATGCAGGCCTTGTATGTGTGATTAATACAATCTTAACGATCACTTCTCGCGCCAAGTAGATGTGTTCTCTTTCGATAGTCAATAACTCGATTGATGATTTTCCGGAAGAAAGTAGTCTGCCCCTAACCCAGGTGTCATCGCCTTCTCTAAGCGACCTCGCATCCAACTGGATTTCAACGATGTCGTCCTTTCTAAGTCCGTGTCTTCGGCCCATCAAACCACCAGTGTGAACGCTTTCAACTTCACTTAATTCTGGCGATCCTAATTCTTCCCACATGCTCTTGGCCCAATCTGGTAAGTCCGACATGTTGGTGTGTCGGGGCTCCTCCTTCTAAGCACTGACGCTCGTAGAATCAACCTACGATTTGAAGAATAGGAGGCGACCCCACCAAATTAGGAGGCATTACGATGAAGGTAGTATGGCGCGATTTAATCACCGTCCTTACCGAAGACGAAGTGCTAGACAAAGGCTTCAGTCGTGCCAAGAAAGCAGCGGATAGGGTTGATGACCCAGTTAAGGTATTCCGAGTTCGTAAGCAACTCACTCGTATGGTCCAAACAGCTGCCGATGTAATGTCACAATATCTCGAAGACACCGAGAAGTCCTGGCCAAGTCTTGACAGAATGCCATTATTTGACAAATCAATGGTGGATGCATGTGTTGGATGTGATGATTATCGTCACCATCTTTCGATGTTAGGCTGGGGTGCTAAGCAAATGCGAAAGATTGCAAAGCAAAATGCTGCGAAGATAATTCGAAGTGCTAGATTTGAAGTCATGCATGATGCCCGTAAAGAAGCATATGGTCGTCTATCAAGCATAATGAGGAGGCTTGGGCCTTCGTTGCAATGGCTGCATGAAAGCAGACTTGTATTGCGTAAGTTACCAGTTATCGACCAAGTTTGCCCTACTGTAGTGGTATGTGGTGCACCAAATGTTGGAAAGAGTGCATTTATCTCAACTCTATCTAGTGGTAATATGGAAGTTAACCATTACCCTTTCACTACCAAACAATTGCACGTAGGTCATTTCAAACACCGCAGAGTTCCTCATCAGATGGTAGATACTCCTGGATTATTAGATAGGCCAATGGATGATAGGAATGCGATTGAACTTCAGGCAATAGCAGCAATTCAACATGTAGGGAGTCTGTGTATTTTCTTGATGGATATTTCTGAGAAATGTGGTACTAGTATTGAAGACCAAAACAATTTGTTGGATGAAGTTAAAGCATTACTTCCTGAAATTGATATGATCGTTGTTGTATCAAAAGCAGATTTGATGGAACCACTTCCGGATAATTGGGATACAGTTCAACAGTTTGAATCTGAATGGGATGGAGAGGGTGAACCTAACCTTCCAGTTCTTATCGATGAAGAGGGTTGTGTTACTATTTCAGCTCAAGAAGAAGTAGGCGTAATTGCATTGCGATTAGAGATGGTCAGGAGATGTAAAGCTAACATGGTAGATGACCCAATGTCACTTCCTGATGGATGGCACAGGAAAAGTTAGTTGCCAAACCCAAGTAGTCTTAGCGCTATTGGAGCCACTATTGCGAGGAAGAACACTCCGAACATGATTCTCATTATCTTGTCATTCTTCCCTCGTTTCTCAAAATCATCTACGCACTCTTGACTCTTGCAAATCCGGTCTTCGGATGTTGCCTTTATGGTAATCCCACATATTTTGCAATGCTTGTGAGCAGGCACCTGTGAGCTAATTCTGGATTTTGCGCTGTTTATCTTTTTACTGACCGAATCCTTAATCGATTTTGCATCTACCATCTTAATCACTCCACTTTAATCAATGTACCAATGAATGGTTTACCTTCTAATGCATCTTCTAGAATGGTAAGGTCTCTTCCATCTAAAACTGCTAATCTCATACTCGATTCAATTGCCCACATAACAGCTACGGGATCAACCGCTGCTGATTCACCTGGCTGGAGTGGTTCTGTGCCAGTAATTTCTGCCAATTCGTGGAGTGTCAATTCTTCGATTGCTTTGGCACTGCTATCTTTTCTCGGATCACTATCATGAACATGAGACACATTGGTTGCAATGATGCAGTGTGGTGCACCAGAGTCTCTAGCAAGCGCAACCGCAACAGCATCTGTGGTATGGCCAGGTGTAGTACCTCCCATTATGACAAAGTTATGTTCATTTAGTAATTCAGCTGCATCATGAGTTGTGGTTGGAATAATCGGGCAAACATTGCACCCAATGTCAAGTAATGATTGCTGAAGTATAGTTGCGTTCAACCTAGTAGCAGCAATTCCGACGGTGTCCAGTCTATAGGAGTCTGAAGT
>JAACDL010000010.1 GCA_009936765.1 Methanobacteriota archaeon | reverse complement strand
TCATTGAATCCTGAAGACCAAGGATGGTGCCAATTCGAGTTGTTGAAACACAATGGTGCTAGCAAGGATGAACTAATTGGTTTAGGAATGGCTTCTGAGAGTGAAGGTTTACGAGGTTTGGCAGCAGGTGTTTTTCATCACGTGGCATTAATGTCTTTGGGAAGTGAGGATGCAGGTGTCTTCGCTAATCGCTCAATGCGTCTTCGTGAAGAAGCAGAAGATGTTGAAGGTATGATTTACGGGCATGCATTATTGGCTCACATTGCTAAAGATGAAGGTGATTTCGAAAGAAGTCAGTTACATCTTCAAAAGCGTTTAGGCATTATTCCAGAAGGTGAGAAATTCGAGAAAATGGAGGCCCTTGCAGATCTTGCACATTCACACGCTTCACTCGGCGAACTGGAGCAAGCACAAACATTGCTAATCGAGTCTCTAGTTTTTGCTACTGAATTACAGGAGTTATCTGGTATCTTAGTGGCAAAGTGGGGATTGGCAGATTTGGCGGAAATTTCCGAGCAGCCTGACGAAGCCATGGTCCAATTATCAGACATTATGACTTCCTTTATGGATGCTGGAGAACCAGTTCCTGAACCCGTTAGAGAAAGAATCTCAAAATTGACTTCTGAATAGTGATGTTGATACATAGTGCCCCTCTCCCTTAGGGAGAGGGATTACATGGAGTATGACATATTCTTCTCGATATCACAAACTCCAGACCATAATGGATTCACTCCTAGTGAATCCGAAATGTTCTCAAATTATTATTCGCAATTGGAAGCAGCAGACCGTTTAGGGTTCGGTGTGGCTTGGATTGCACAAGCCCATTTATCGACTCAAACCCAGCAGTCTAACTCGAAACCAGTTGTACCTCATTGGAAAGGTGAAGTTGGACTATGCACCGATTTTTGTCAATTGGCTCTAGAATCATTCCGAAGAACCAAAAATATCGATGTTGGTTCGGCCGTGGTTAGCATTCTAGCAAGTGGAGGCCCAATTGCTCAGGCTGAAAGAGTTGCAAATACTGTGCAGTTCCTCTCTCATATGGATTCTGAGCGCAAATTGCACGTAGGATTCAGTGCCGGTCGCTTTGAATTCATGGCTAGGCCATATGGGATAGTTCCTCGAAACGAAGTAGAGGAAGCAGCATGGCCCGCACTACGAGGACAGATATTCATGGAAGCCAGTGAGATTTTCTTGCGATTGTTGCGCGGTGATACAATTCATTCCGAAGATATTAGACAAACAATCCTTACACGCAACAACTTCCGTAGTGATGAAGACTGGGAAAGAGTGCAAAATGCAACAGGCAGTTCAGAATCACCGGAAAGCGTTGAAATTGGTCGAAGATATAATTTCGAAGAGATTTCAATCGTTCCTAAAGATTGGCCGAGAAGTCAATTAGAGTTAGTGGCCGGAACTCATGACCCTAATGCTCAAGAATTTGTTAACAAGTTCATGCCAGTAAAGGTCTTCAACCTATCAATAACCTCTCCTGAAATAATCGATTCTACCCATCAAAGAATGTCTGAATTTTTCCATCCCAATGGCGGGCAGTGGCAAAGAAGAGATATGCCTCGTACAACCTTTGTATTCCTTAATTCAGAACCAGGTCTAACGCCTGAACAACAATCAGATGCAGCACATGAAGAAGCACGCTTAGCATTAGGAGAATATTGGAAGGCCCTTGAAGGCACCCTTGATCCCTCAAAGGTAGAGAAGGCAGCAGATAATGCATTAATTGGAAATGCTAGTGAAGTCGCTGAGCAAGTTAAGGAAAGGTTCCATCCTGATGACCGCTTGATGTGCTGGTTTGACTTCTTCAACCATGATAGCGAACGCGTGATTCGAAATATGGAAGCATGGTGGAAAGAAGTAGTACCTCTTTTGGAGTGATTAGATGGATCTAAGGCACGACAAAAACTCAGCAGTTTCACCTGGAAAGCCAGGCTCTGCGATCTATCCAAACTCTCCACTCGGGGAAGATGTCGATGGGATTCCAACTGGAAGGGATGTCGAATGGGAGCCTCTAGTTGATTACCGTCGTAATGGAGTTACTGAAACTACTATTCACGGTGCTGTTGCTTGGAGTCACGGCGATGAAGTAATACATTCATTTGGCGGAAATGTTCTTTGTTATGGTCGTTCGATGATGAAGCCATTCATGCTCAAAGCATTCACTAAAGAGTTAGAGGATCACACTTGGGAGCAAAAAGCGATTGCTGTCGCAAGTCACAATGGGGACACTGAGCATGTAGCAGCAGCACAATCTTTGCTTTCTGAAGCTGAATGGCCGCTTATGCTTACACCAGTAGATGTTCCACTAATCCAATGTGGAAGGCAGGTTAGGCGTCCAAGACGTTGGTACCACACATGTAGTGGAGAACATGCTGCAATATTAGCCGGTTGTCGAGCAAAAGGTTGGAATCGAGCGGGTTATACTTTACCTACTCACGAAGTATTCCATGCTTACATGGAGCAAATAAGAAAATATCTCGGGAAAGATTGGAGTCCACTAAGAGTCGCAAAAGATGGCTGTGGCCTACCAACTGTGTCAAACACAGTTGCTGAGTTAGCGCAGATTTACGCAGGATTAGTTCGCGACAAGGATTCTGATTGGATTTCGGAGGCGATGTGCAAATATCCTGATTTAGTGGGTGGATTCAACCGACTGGACTCTACAATCTTGAAAATCGGAGGTGGCAAAGTGATAGCCAAAGAGGGTGCAGATGGATTGCTTGGAATGGCAATTGAGCATCCGGATTACCCTAAGGGACTGGGTGTTGTGATCAAGATAGCACATGGTTGGAATTCACAAGCAACTTGGTATATTGCAAGAGCAATTCTTGGATGTTTAGGAATCGAGTTACGGAACCCATATCCCCTACATAGGCAAAAAGCATTCATCGTTTCAGGAATAGTTCCTGACCACCTGCACGAAGTTTTGGAGACTATTCCTACATGGGATGAATGGGATCCAGATCAAGATAGATGGCACTATGAGGTGGACCTATGATTCAGGTCGAAAATTTAGTGGGAGGGGAATTCATCGTTACAGCAGAATGCTTTGATGATATATCACCACTGGATAATTCAATAGTTGCACAAATACCTCGTACGAAAAATGTCGATAACGCAGTATTAGCTGCCACGCAAGCCCAGCCAAGTTGGGGTGGTTTAGATATGGATGAGCGTTGCGATTGGCTCGATAAAATTGCAGACATTCTCGAAAAGAATATCGAAGAGGTTGCAAGACTGGAGTCCTTGGATACGGGGAAACCTCACCACGTAGCGATGGGCGTAGATGCAAACCGCTCTGTGAACAATTTCAGGTTCTTCGCTAATTTTGGGCGTTCTATTAAATCTGAAACCTTTGAAATGGAAGATGCCACCAATTATGTTTTGAGAAAACCGGTAGGGGTTGTTGGACTAATCTCACCTTGGAATCTGCCTCTGTACCTTCTTTCTTGGAAAATAGCACCAGCACTATTGATGGGTAATACCGTCATTGCTAAGCCAAGTGAAATCACTCCTCTGACTGCACATTATCTAGGTAAGTTATGCACTGAAATCGGCCTTCCAAATGGGGTTTTGAATATCGTGAACGGTTATGGTCCCGAAGTTGGGCAAGCCATTGTCGAACATACAGGAATCAAGGCGATATCATTCACAGGAGGGACTGCAACTGGCAAGATAGTTGCTGCCACGGCAGCGCCTATGTTCAAGAAACTAAGTCTGGAATTAGGCGGGAAGAATGCAACAATTGTGATGGAAGATGCCGATTTGGATATCGCAGTACCTGGGGTTGTAAGAGCATCTTTCCTCAATTCAGGCCAAATTTGCTTGTGTGGTTCTAGAGTGCTTATTCATTCTTCAATTTATGATGATTTCATGAGTCGATACTTGGAAGAGTTAAACGAATTAGAAATCGGACCTGTGATTAATGTCGAGCACAGAAACAAGGTGATGTCGTATATCGAATTAGCCAAGAAGGAAGGAGGACAAATTCTGGCAGGGGGAAATGTTCTCGATAAGCCAGGTGCTTGGATTGAACCAACCGTAATTGCTGGTTTATCTCATACTTCAAGGACAGCAACAGAAGAGATCTTTGGACCTGTTGTTACCATTCATAAATTCGAAAATGATGCAGAAGCAATAGAAATGGCTAATTGCACAAATTATGGCCTGGCTGGAAGTGTATGGTCCAAGAGTAAAGGGCGGGAAATCGCAGAACAAATCGATTCAGGAATGGTATGGGTGAATACTTGGCTGCATCGTGATTTACGAGTTCCTTTCGGCGGCATCAAAGATAGTGGTGTTGGGCGTGAAGGTGGGATGTGGTCTGTCGGTTTCTTCAGTGAAGCAATCAATATTTGCGTTATGGAAGATTGAAGTCTAGGCACTCTTCCGCACAAATAGAGGCAAGGGCATGTCAGTACATGGAAACGCTCGCAAAGTGACAACACACACACTTCAAGAAATGAAGCGTGCAGGTGAAAAAATCACTATGCTTACTGCATATGATTACAGTCTAGCAAAGTTAGTCGACAGAGGTGGCGTTGATGTTATTCTGGTTGGCGACTCTGCTTCGAACGTTATGGCAGGAAGAGATACAACAGTTCCTATGAGGCTGGATCACATGATTTACCATGCACAGTGTGTAGAAAGAGCGGTTGACCGTGCATTGATCGTAGTGGATATGC
>JAACDL010000227.1 GCA_009936765.1 Methanobacteriota archaeon | reverse complement strand
ACACAGCAGCAAAAGTACTCCTAATCCTTGGAGCGATTGCAAGCGTAATTGGCATCGCAGGAATGGCACTAGGAGCTGGCCAAGTCGGTGACTTAGAAGACAGTTGGAACACGTTTGAATATGAAGACGCAACAAACGGTACAATCATAATTGAAGACAAAGATGGAATGGGTGATAGCGGTGTTACATTTTGGGTCAAAGGCGTGTATGAGGACAAAGATGGAGATGATGGAAATGGAGACGGAACCTGGGATGTATGTCAAACCACCACTGTCACTATCACAGAAAATCCAGACATAGTTGATGCTGAATGGTCAAAAGGTGCAGCAGATTTAGATGGACAGTTCTACTATGAAGTTGTTTTCGATTATGACGGAAATCAATCGTATGATTGTAGTGCCGTCGGAAAAAATAAAGACGATACACGTGAAGGAAAGGGCCTAGTTAAGATTGGAAGGGCTTGCTTTGGGTGCGGTTCTGGAGAATTAAGATTTGAATCCAATCAAAGTGTCTGGGTGACCTATGATGAGAAAGTTGGTGAAGAATTAGGCGAGGACATAGGAATACTAATCCTAGGTTTCGTGGGCGGTTTCGGCAGTATTTGTGGTGGAATCCTCCTATTGATTATTGGTGGAATTATGGCACTGACTATGAAAGATAACAAACAAGAAGTGATGTATTCACCACCTGTTGACAATCAAATGATGATGGTAGGTAATCCTACCACCACACAAATGTCTAGTCCACAATTTGGAGAGGCAAGCCAACCTCAAATGAATGCTCCAGCTACAACACATATGTCTCAACCCTCATTTGAGAAGCCACCACAAGGTGGACTTTGAGGATGATTAAATGATCGAAAACATATCTTTGGTAAATTTAATTGGACCTGCCCTTATGCTACTTTACGTAGGATATTGTTGGGTACACCAGGGTTTTCATCACAAAGGAAAGGGTTGGAAAACAAGAGAAGAATATCCAAAGGGATTCTGGTTTACGATTGTGCTTTTGTTAGTACTAAGCATTTTAGCAATCGCTTCGCCTCTAATCCTTAAGCATGGAAGAATATGAAGAAATTAATTCGAAGGTGGGAATTATGGAGAAGAAAAAGATTCTTTTGAGGCTTGATTCTAACCTCCACGAGGCTCTAAGGAAGTGGGCTGAGGAAGATTTCCGCTCTGTCAATTCACATATTGAGTTCCTGCTGAAAAAGGCTGTCAAGCAAGGACGGCGCGATGATGAAAGCGAATGAAGGCATACACAGTTTGAAGTAGCAATTTCCCTACGTCCCTACATGTCAATGCAGAAAAATGTACTAGGCCAAGATATCGGTGAGTGCTCTTGTAAACCAATGACGGGTTGGTACAGAGATGGCAGTTGCAAAACCGATGAGATGGACAGAGGTTCTCACACTGTATGCTGTATTGTCACACCTGACTTTCTAGAATTTGCTCGCTCAAAGGGAAATGACTTGGTCACTCCAGCACCACAATTCAACTTCCCCGGCCTCAAACCAGGAGATTCTTGGTGTGTATGCGCCAGAACTTGGCTCGATGCTCTCAATCATGGCAAAGCATGCCCGGTAGATCTTGAAGCCACCAACATCAAGGCTCTAGAGATAATACCAATCGAGTTACTTGAAGACAGAGCAGTGTGATTATTCACTCTCAGCTACAGGTGAACTAATAACGATAGATACTTTTGATTCTTCTGCGAACTTCCTTGCATCTTGTTTCAAGAAAGGCGTGTATAGAGCAGGCAACAAGAACAAACTTGAGACTAGTGCAAGAACAATTGCGACCACGAAAACTTGTCCAAATAATTGCAATGGGACAAGTGAAGAGAAGTTCAGTACAGAGAATCCACCTGCAGTAGTCAATGCTGCCCCGAACATGGCACGCCCTGTTGTAGCTGCAGACTTAGTTGTCCAGTAAGCCGGGTCTGCGTTAGGTGCATGCTCGACTTCTTCTTCTAACCTAGTGGTGAAGTGAACCGCATAATCTACACCCAGACCAAGAGTCAGCGCCCCTATCGTAACAGTCTGAGAATTGAGTTGATAACCGCTTAATCCCATTATCCCATAGACCCATACCACTACTACCATTAGAGGAATCCAAGTAACGAATCCTCTTGCAGCACCTCGTATGACATCTCTCTGACGTACTGAGTTTATTCCAACTAGCATAATTAGAATCACTCCAGCTACCGTTGCAGTAGACAGTACTGCAGAATCTGCAACATCCGCAGTGACCTGTGCTAAAATGAGAGACCTACCTGATATTTGAATCAGATATTCGCCATCTCTATTGTCTTCTAGTTTCGATAAAACATCACTTAATTCATTTTCAAATTCTGCTGTTGCCTCCCAGTCAAGGGTTGCTGCTTGGAATGAGATTACTGTTTGTGTAGCATCGTAATTCAAGTTCCCAGAAGATACATTCCTTCCGTCTTCAGTGAGGAGCCAAATCTTGAGCATACCCCAAGTCACCTCAGAATCATCTAATGCGTTCATCAAATTATCGAGCTCAGAATTAGAAGATCTAGATTCTTCCAAAATACCCCAGATACCGATTGGTAATCCATTAATGCCCTCTGCATTTGATAATTCGTTCAGGATATCATCGTAGACAATTTTCCCTTCTTGTGAAATAACCTCACCATCTAAAACAACGTATAGAGGCGAAGGACTACTCTGGAACTCATCTGCAATCACAAGGAAATCTTGGACTACTGGTACTGAATCATCAAAGTTATCTCTTGTGTCAAACCCAACTTCTAGCTGTTGGAATCCAATGAACATTGGAACTGATATTATCACAGTAACAATCACTACTAGAACAGGGGTCTTAGTCAATGAACCAATCCAGGTAGAGATTGGCCCGATTTCGTTCTTAGCAGATTTCGCAAGCGGCAAATCCTTTGGTGGAATTATCATCATTAGTGCAGGTAATGCTGTAATACTAAGCAAATATATGAAAAATAGACCTGTTGCAATTACTGTTCCAAAGGATACTAAGAATTGCTGAGTTGAGAATCTAAATGACAAGAAACCAACCATGTCTGTAAAGATCGCAACCAATAAAGCCGCAGATGTCAGAATAGTACCTCGTCGAATCGCAACTCTTCTTGCTTCGATAGAAAAGTCACGTAATGTAACTCTACCTTGAGGGTCATTCTTTTCTTGATCTTGCAATTCTTCCCTAATTCTAGCAACTACGTGTAAACCATAATCTACACCAATAGCAAGTAGTAAAATTGGAATCGAGTTCATTGCTGCATTGAACACCATGTTTACACCGAATAGAGTGAGTAATCCTGCCATTCCATAGGTAGCCAAGATTGCTAAAACAGTCAATGATAGTACACTTACAGTGTCGCGAACACTGCGAAACTTTGTCCACAAAATGAACCCTAGTAGAAGAAGACAAATTGAATTTAGAATGGCTAGTTCTTTACCCAAGTTAGAATTCTGACCTGTTGCAAATTGCGAGAATGAGAACACGGATAAATCGGAGTCACCGGTTTCTTCTTCTGCTTGTTCAGCTAGTTCTTCAGCCCATTCAGATATCTTGATTTGAACATTTCCGATCACCTCAAGGTCATGTTCTTCTGGGTCTGTATTTACCACAAACGTAGTGAGCACAGGACCATCTGACTCCCATGGTTCATCAGAATCATCTGCAGGCAGACACGATATCATCATCGAGCGGTAATCGATTGATTGAAGCCCGATTAGCAATCCCAATTTGCCAGAGATTGGACCTGCAACTGCTCCAATTTCACTAGCATTCTCACCTTGATTTAAGGCATTTAAATCTCCTAGCATTAGTCCTAACAACGAAGACAAGTTGTCTTCTGAATCTAATCGATCCAGCCAATCACTCGGGTTTCCTGGCTCCCAGGAACGAAGCTCTTCAGCAGTAATCTGACTTGGTGAAGGAATAGAATTACTCGCTGTTGAAAGTATTTCCAAGTTACTGGCAAGTGTCGAATTATTGGAATTAGCAACACCATCAATAGCCGAATTCATTTCAGAAATCCAGACCGAGGCTGAGTCTATATCTTGCAGATTATGCCACTGCATGGCCGAACTTGCCATTCCACTATTTGCTTGAATACCGAAAAGAGGATATTGATACTCATCTAATTCTGGATGCTCAAGCAAAATAGCTTCTAATGTAGCCAAATGCTCCCAAGTAGAGTTCTCGTATAGATCACCAGAATTGATTTCGTCGATAAATCTGATAAAATCAATAGATGCTTGGTATTCATCTTCAACTTCATTGAGTAGCCTTACAGTCTCATTATCTGGGAAAAAAGCATCCTCACTGTTATCAAAATTGATGAACATTGCGTTAGGAGTTAGTGCTAGAATTAGTACAGCGATTATCCCCAGTGTTGTCTTTGGACGCTCGGAACTGAATTTCGTCATTTCATTGAATATGTTCTTCAAAAAATCACCCTACCATTAACTCCGGGAGTTTATTGGTTATATTGTCTTGTTTGAAATCTTACAAAACTATCACAAAACTTCGGGCATAATTTGAACCCGAAATCTTCGAATTTGTCGAAGAAATACCTCATTGAGAGAGGTCTTTGACCTTCTCAACCAAGTCCATTCGCCTTAGACGCAATACTCCAATTGGAGTCATCGCTACTGCAATTAAAATAACCATGCCCATCAATTGGTAAGCAACACTAGGGATTACGACTATCGGAACATAGAATTGCCATGATGAGAAGGATGCTGCTAGCCCTACTGCACCACCATATGCGAACAAAACACCGACTAAACCTCCAATGATTCCGATGAGTAAACTCTCGAATAACAACATAGTTCCAAGGCGTTTAGTTGAGGCCCCTAATACCCTTAATGTTGCAAGTTCAAAATCACGTTCTGCTACATTCATAATCATGGTGTTGAGCATTACTGCGATAGTGAAAAGTAATCCAAGATACATTATGGCTTCGAATATTTTTGTTTGATCTTCGATTATTGAAGTGATACCATTAATGATATCCTGGCGTTCAACAATACCTACTGAGACTTGACCAAGTTCGGTATTAACTTCAACTCCTTCGGGTAAATCAAGATAAATTGAAGTTGCATTTACTCCAGTAATATCACTTAAGTCGCCTCGCAAGAAATACATTGTTCTAGACATCTCTCCTCTGGTTATACCAACGATTTCAACATCTGTGTCTACTCCATTGACCGACACTGTTTGAGTATCTCCCAAATCCCATGAGAGGAATTTCATGGCTCCTTCATCCATCATAACTTGTAACGCATT
>JAACDL010000049.1 GCA_009936765.1 Methanobacteriota archaeon | reverse complement strand
GGTTTGCAGGGTCTGTGGGTTAGCTTGGCCTATACTCGGGCGTTTGGGACGCTTGGACTCCAGTTCAAATCTGGACAGACCCACCATTTCAGTGATACCTAATCTGCGAAGCCTTCACATCATCAAACATTTTGGGAGAGATATGTCTGAAGAAAAATCTCAATCTTTATTGGCAGAAAAACTGAATGCGACTGGTGCTAAAATTGCAGATTTAACATCCAAAGTATCTGCGAGCACCAAGCATGCAATTTCTAAGACAAACAATGCGGTCAAGGCTGCAGTTTCGAATTCGAAAGCAAAGATAGAAGAACGGAGGGATGAGAAGGCTAAAAAGGCAAAAGAAGACTTTTCGGCTGAAGGAATAATCGATAATATTCCTCCAATGGTTACTCTACCTGAATTCGAGAATGAAAGAATGACAATAGTTAGTGAGCAAAATGAAAATCAGGTAATGATGTTAGAGCACATGCAGAGGTTGTCAGAACGTGTGGATATACTAGAAAGACGTCACAAGGCACGATTAGAAGAATTGTTTGAAATTAAGAAAAACCAGGCCGTATCTGATGAAGTTGATGAGGAAGATGTACCGATAATAGGAACTAGTGCTGCAATGGTAGAAGCTCTCCATGTTCTTGGTGTTTCTATAGTTTGGATTGCAATCTTGATTGGAATTGACAAATATGGAGACGGAAATGATATTATCATTGCATCAGCGTACCCTCTGGCTATTTTTTCCTGGTCTGTCGGGGCATTTTCATGGGCTTTGTATCTTTTACATAGATTACTGAAATCTGGAATTAAAATACCACTCTCAATTAGATTCCAGACTTCTTTGGCTGTTGGACTAATCACTCTAATGGGGGTAATGTTGAATGATGATTCAATGGAAACGGTTTCTAGTGTTTGGACTTGGGGTACAATGGTTACAATTGGGTTATTGATTGGCAGTAGTATGATTGCAACTGCTTGGCGCTCGACAAAAAAATTAGTTTCAATTAATTCAGAATACTAATCGTCTCGAGAATGAACCCAAATTAAATGAAATCCGAATCTAGTTTTGATGAAGCAATCGCACTGCTCCAAATCTTGCGACCAAACCTGCTTTGAAAACTCAGGGACCATTTGCTTCTCATGGAATTCTCCTAAGTCTCCCTTTTTCTCAGCAGTAGAGCAAGATGAATAATCTCTTGCCATTTTCTTGAATATCTTCAATGGTTTTTTGGCGTCAGTAATTTCATTCAGAATAGCTTGTGCCTGAGACTTGCTCCCTACCAATATGTGTCTGGCGTGTGCGTATCTCCCTGGCCTTCTCATCTAGTATCCCTCAATATATTTCTAACATGCACTCTATCAGTAATGTGGGCAATTAAGAATGCAACCGGGTGGTATAGCCAGCCAGTCAGGTATGTTGCCCATGTAATTACTAGTACTATGCTAGGCTTTTTGATTGTGTTGCGTATTATTCTAGAGTGCAAACCAATTAGTAACATCAAAGAAACCTTTGGTAGAAATGTGGACACTTTGATTCCACTTCTTTGTCCAGAGTAAATCGCTCTAACAGGTACATGTTTGATGCGCCAACCATTTTCTGCCAGTCTCATTAACCACCAATTTGGATAACCGTATCCTTTCCAAGATCTATCCCAATCCCATGTTTTGAGAACTTTGCTACTTGTGGCAGTATATCCACATTGAGGGTCAGATATATTTTGGCCACACGCTAGTGTCGTCAGGATGGCTAGTAGGAATGTTCCAATCCGCCTGTAAAATGGCATCTTTCCAGCCCTGTCTAATCTTTCTCCCTTTGAGTGATGGGCCTTTCCTTCGATTATTGGAGATATCAACTTCTCCATATCGGAAGGATCCATTTGTCCGTCTCCCGCAATTACAACCGATACGAACTCCTGGTCGAACAATTCGAGCATTCGCCGATGTCCGGCATCGATTGCCGCTCCAACTCCCTCTCCTGTGAGTGTGACTAGTTCTACATTTACAGCAAGTTTCCCTGTTCCATCTGTGGAACCATCATCAACCACTACCACCTTGTCCACAAAGTCCGGTATTGTGGACAATACCTCAGCTAGATGTTCTGCTTCGTTACGAGCGGGGATGACTACTCCGACCATCATCCCGTCGTACATAGCACCCCTAGCAAGATTCTCATGATGAACTTCATGGCTAGATTAGTTTAAACAAATCTTCAAAAGGCTAAGTTGATATTTATGTACATGGCAAAAGATTTCTATGCAGTTGCTATTGCTATAACTATACTTTTGATAATCCCGGGGTGTACGAGCCCTAAGAGTATGGAGGAAGAGGTTCCTTCCAATGAAATCGAAGTCCCCGAGCATCTAAATTTGATTGCAGATACTGCCGGGAGGGACATCGACCGAGGCCAGCAAATGGATATTCTCCAAGATGCAGATGGTGAAAACACGCTTATTCTTTGGGTTTCAACGGGTTGTACAGGTTGTCACGATTGGACCGAAATGATTGCCGGAGAGATGCGTAGCGGTAACTTATCTAATGATACTAGAGTCATAACTGTACATCGTTATCCTTCTTTCGAAAACCGAGAAGAGGTAATTGATGTATACGCCTCATCTAACAGTTCTACTGAATCACTGTGGCCTGTTTTGATACCAACTGATGGCCAATCAGCAATCGATGTAGACAGAAATGAACTAACAGAATATGATTACACTGAAGCTTTCTCCAATCCAGCGACACCTTCGCTATATGTTCTAGATGGTGATGGTAAAACAATATGGAAGAATAAGAAATATTGGGCTAACGAATCGATTTTGACTGAGGCTTTGGACTTGTTGTAAGCCGTTTGGTACATTCTCTAAACTTTAGAAAAGGTATTTTCTATCAATAATCTTCCATGAAGTTCATGTCATAGAAGAATACCCGCAGGTTATGGAGTCACTACGTATCGTTCTGATGGGTAAAGACTTCGAGTTGCGTTTGGTTTCTCTTGTGATTAGGTCTAGAGAATTAGCAGAGGAAGTAATTCTTCTTGATTTAGGGAGTTCGGATGGTACAGTCGAACTCGCTGAGAAAATAGATTGCAGGGTGCTAAATCACCACGGAGAAACACACGCACCCGTACTTGGAAGTTTATTGCTAAAAGATAACCCGACCGACTTCACTCTGTTGGTTCATATCAATGGCCGATTCAAATTAAGAGACTTACCACTTCTAGTAAATAGAGCCAAAGAGAATTGGGATGTCCACATGTCATTCATTAGCGGGGCTAGTGACATCTCTAACCCTCAAGAAGTCGTTTATGGCGATGCTGAATTATCCCATTTAGCTGCATCAGTAAATGGATTAGAAGCGATATCCAAGTCAGAGAATACGCAAACACCTCTAGAGTTGGATCAGAACTTGAAAGTTAGAGTTCTTCATTCAAAACCTGCTCCCAAAGTTCAGCAGCGAGAGTCACTTGCTACCGCATCTCGATTTGCCCAACTATTCTACTGGATGTTGGAATCTAGGCATCCTCTTCTGTTATTTGGTATTCCAGGGGTTGTTTTGTTTATTGTGGGTTACAACCTATCAGGTAATGTTCTAGACTCATTTGATGAGTGGAACCAAACCAGTGTAGGCGTTGCACTTGCTGTAATTGGAGTTACGTTGATGGGATTGTTCGCAATGATGGTTGGATTAATTCTCTACATTATGGGTAAGCAGGTCAAGCAAATCCAAGCGCAATACAATCATTGGCCTAAAGAAGAGTAGTGATTCGATGAAACATCTAATTTGTTTTGATATGGACCGCGTGTTGGTCGACCATCTTTCAACTTGGCAATACGTATATGATAAATTGGAGATTTCAAATCATGAAGCATTTGAGTTGTACAATCAAGGTAAATTGGATGAATGGGATTGGCTGAAGATGGATCTTGCACTGGTTAAAGGTGCTCACGGAGAGATTACTGATGCAAAGATGCGTGAGTTGTGTATTGGCACTCCTCTGATGGATGGAATCAAAGATTGTCTAGACTGGATTGTTTCTAATGGGCATGAAGTTGCCATTATCAGTGGTGGT
>JAACDL010000009.1 GCA_009936765.1 Methanobacteriota archaeon | reverse complement strand
TACAATGGGGCACAATGAGTGCTCAAGTTGCAGCTTACATCTGGCTTTGTCTTGAGTTCGGAATGTCTGTGTTGGTAAGTGGAGAAACTGCATCCGGTAAAACCACAACGCTGAATGCAATTTTGCCATTCATTGACCACAATGTCAAGATATACTCTGCTGAAGATACACCTGAAGTCAAAGTAAGACACAAGATTTGGCAGAGGCTGGTTACTCGTGATTCCAAAAATGAAGAAAGCAGAGTTGAAATGTTCGACTTGCTAAAGGCAGCACTGCGTTCTCGACCAAGATACATTATCATTGGAGAAATTCGTGGTGTAGAAGGAGCAACCGCTTTCCAGGCTATGCAGACAGGTCACCCAGTTATCGCTACATTCCACGCATCATCTATCGTAAAGATGATTCAGAGATTTACTGGTGACCCAATTAACGTTCCAATCCGTTTCTTCGATAACTTAAACTTCGCAATTTTCCAAGAAGTTGTAGAATTGAATGGTGGTATCGCAAGACGTATTACTGGAATCGACGAAGTTATTGGCTACAATAAGCACAGTGACGGTGTTCTAACAAGAGGAATGTTCGAGTGGGACCCGATTAAAGATAAGCACTACTTCCGTGGTATGTTCCAATCACATCTACTAGAGAATAAAATTGCAGCATTGGCTGGTTTTGAAAACAAGAGAGACATTTACGACGAAGTATCACGAAGATCTGAAGCAATTCAGACAATGGTGGACAGAGGACTAACTCATTACGACGATGTGTTTGACCTTTTGAATTTGTATTACAATGGCGGCTGGGATGCATTCCGCGCAGCCATCGACACATGGGTCAGCATTACTGAACGCTGAAATTGGAGATGATTTAGATGGAACGTATGGCGACTTGGCAGATCGCCCTACGCCGTCTAGAGATGCCAGTTTCTCGTTTCCTGTTATTCTTCATATTACCTGCTGCATTTGCAGGATTATTTAGCGCAGCGCTAATGATTTGGCTAACCGGGGGCTTTTCAGAAGGAGGGTTATTCGCTGGATTCACCGGAATATTTCTTCTTATTCTATTACCTGTTCTTTCAGGTGGAGCAGCAATCTATTTCCCTGTACTGGAAGTAAATCGGTCCGCTATTTTAATTGAGAAAGAGATGCATATGTTCATTACAAGAATGGGTATCTTATCATTAGGAGAAATTGGTGCAGATACTATTTTCGACATTTTGAAACAGATGAAAGATTATGGTGAACTTGCACAAGAAGTTCAAAGAATTGAGACACTTGTGGACAAATGGCACACTTCTTTACCTGAGGCTGCTAGAATTGTGGCACAACAATCACCATCTTCTCTTTGGTCGGACTTTTTGGACAGAATGGCGTTCTCTATCGAAGCGGGTCAGCCGATTGATGCTTTCATGCGTGCTGAACAAGAAACAGTTGCTGAGCAGTACAATACAATCTACGACACCCGCCTGGAGAGTGTAGATACCATGAAGGAGATTTACGTCTCTTTGGTTTCAGCAGGTCTTTTTGGATTAGTTATCGCAGGAATCCACCTAGTTCTTTTCGAAATAGGAACAGGTGGTTCAGAAACACCTATAGATGTAGCCACAAGAATTAGGTGGCTACTTTTGGCAGGATTTCTGTTCGTTGTAATTCAAGTTGGTGCGCTATTTGCCTTTAGAGCAACCATTCCTGAAGACCAAACATTCGCCAGAGATGAGTTCACTACGCCATTCCGCCTTCTTTTCAAACAGACTTGGCTTGGAGCAGGAATCGTTAGTATTCTGTTGCTAGTACTGACTAC
Organism: Methanobacteriota archaeon; assembly: GCA_009936765.1. Lineage (GTDB taxonomy): Archaea > Thermoplasmatota > Poseidoniia > Poseidoniales > Poseidoniaceae > MGIIa-K1. Next base: position 13,038 of record JAACDL010000009.1, on the reverse strand, counting down.
AATTATCGTGATCTCTTATTGGGAAGGGCTCACTGTAAGTTGGGATAAATATGGTTTGATTATTATTGCAATTCCATTAACTCCGCTATTAATTCCTTCAACACTCGTTCAAAGAGAAGAGAAAAATGTTCTACGTAGAGATGAAGCCTACCCTGATTTCGTTAGAGCACTTGGTGGTACTGCACAGGCTAGAAGTGCAGAGCCAAGCGCTACAATCAGGGCGCTAAGAGGAATCGACTTCGGAACTCTAGACCAATCAATCGATCGTCTAGAGAAGCGATTGTCCACTCGAATCGACAGCGAAAGAGCTTGGGATTATTTCGCAGCAGACACCAACTCCGCTGTAATTGCGAGGTACAATCGAATCTACATCGAAGGTTCTCAGTCATCAGGTGAACCTGCTGCTACTGCGGATATGGTTTCAAAATCGGTCACTAACTTACTTTCATTGAGGAGACGAAGAAGTTTGTCTGCATCTACCATGTGGGGAGTTGCATTTGGATTGTTGATATCTTCTGTAGTCTCACTAAACGTTACGATTTCTATTGTATTGCAATTAGGTGAAACTATTGCAGGGGTTGCTACTAGCATTGCCGAATCAACCGATATCAAATCGATTACCGATTCCTCAGGCGGATTCGTGTTACCGGTAATGGAAGACCCTAGTGCTGTTAATGACAATATCATGATGTTCAAAATCATCGCATCCATACTAATCTTAATTCAGGTTTTAGCAGTGTCTATGATTGCTACTAGGCTACGTGGTGGTGGCTTCACAAGCGCTATTGGTCAAACCATTCAGTTACTCTGGGTTGCAGCATTAGCAAGTCTAGTGTCATCGGTAATTCTTGATGGAGCATCATCGATGTTCAGCACATGATTAGCGACGGTTTTCTTCTGCTATTCTCTTCTTAGTAGCAGTCCATGAACAGATTGGACATTTTGTCAAATCATGATTCCTAGCTGGACAGTATTCTCTTCCAAAGAAGATTATTTGCAAATGTAATTTATTCCAAGAATCTCTTGGAAATAGTGCCTTCAAGTCCTTTTCAGTTTTTACAACGTTAGTTCCGTTAGACAAACCCCATCTGGCTGCGAGGCGGTGAATGTGTGTGTCGATTGGGAATGCCGGTACTCCAAAGGATTGAGCCATTACTACACCTGCTGTCTTGTGACCAACGCCAGGTAAATCCTCCAATTGCTCGAATGTCTGTGGGACTTCTCCATCATACAAGTCACAAAGCATCTGGGATAGAGTGGAGATATTGCGGGCCTTAGTAGGCGCTAATCCAACCTCTCTGATCATGCCTAGGATATCTTCTACTGGTAACTTCGACATATTCTTGGCATCAGGTCCTCTTCTGAAAAGTTCAGGTGTAACTTGGTTTACCTTTTTGTCGGTGGTTTGTGCACTCATCAAAACTGCAACTAGCAACTGAAATGGTGAATCATGGTCTAATGGAACGGGAGTTTCAGGGTATAATTCCTCTAGCATCACTAGAATTTTCGAGGCCTTCAGAGAGCGTTTCATATGCTCACCTTTGGTAGTTAACAGCGTACTCTTCGCCATTTCTCCAGGACCATATGAATCCTATAATTACAAACCCGAACGGGATTATGTTACAGAAGAAAACGACTTCTGGTGCCCATACTTCCTCAGAACCACCTGTTGCTAACCAACCTAGGTAGCCAACGATTGTGCCTGGGAAAATTGATAAAAATCCAATAATTACTGCTCTAAGAAACCTCATTATATCACCCAATTAACCTCGCATTCATCTCTTCTGCGCCTAAAGAGTTCAGAATGTCTCCATCCTCTAGCCAACCTTTGCGAGCAACCATCACTCCGTAGTCAATATCTCCTAGGCCCTTTATTGAATGTGCATCTGGATTAATCACTACCGGAACTCCCAATTCCTTGGCTCTTTTACAGAATCTCCAATCTAGGTCTAGTCTGTAAGGTGAGGCGTTGAGCTCTACGGCTTTCAATTCGCCTTCCTTATTTGCTTCAGACATGTATTCGAGGACAGTATGTAGGTCGACTTCGTACCCATCTCTTCCTTGTAATATTCTTCCAGTTGGATGTCCAAGTACCGTTGTGGCAGGATGATCAAGACACTTCAGGAGGTCTTCGGTATTTTGAGATTCATCCCGACTTCTCCATCTCCCCATGGCATGTACGCTAGCGACTACGTAGTCAATTTGTGATAACACATCATCTGGGTGATCTAACTTACCATCTTCGAGTATATCCGATTCGACTCCGGAAAATAATCTGAAGTCTACTCCGTCTTTTTGCCACTCAGCATTGTAATCTTGCATTATAGCATGCTGAGCCAGTAATTCATCTGCGCTTGCTCCATGGGCTATTTGCAAGGTAGGTGAATGGTCTGCGATTCCTAACCAATTCCACCCCATGCGCCTTGCAGCATCTGCCATTTGTTCCAAACTAGCCTCTCCATCAGATAGAGTGGTGTGGTTATGCAATGCCCCTTTAATGCTGGACAGAGTAATCAATTCAGGGAGTTCTCCTGCTGCTGATGCTTCAATCTCCCCTATGTCCTCTCTAAGTTCAGGTGTGACATATTTTAGTCCGAGGTGGGAGTAAATGTCCGCTTCATCCACTGCAGGCAATGATGTAGCAGCGGCTTCAAGGCCAGTCAAATCTGTTTCAGGCATTAATCCGAATTCATTCAGTTTCAATCCCTTGTCCTGTGCAACCTGCCTCATGCGAATATTGTGTTCTTTGGAGCCAGTGAAATATGCTAGAGTGAATGGGAATACATGAGGAGGGACTAGTCTTACCTGAGCGTCGATTGTGCCTCCGGATTCGAGTTGTTCGTAACTTTCGCCTCCTATGGCGTCCAGTACATTCGCATCAAGGTGGCCTAGGCTAAATCCATCTTCAAATATCGATGTGTCAAGAATTACAGATACTTTAGAGTCTCCTGCGCCTTTGACATCGGCTATTCCTTTCAATGACAATATGGCATTAGTGACCATTTCAACATCATCTGGCTGTACTGCTGCTACAATATCTAGATCGCCAATAGTTTCTCTTCTTCTTCTGGCAGAACCTGCAAGTTCTGCTCTCTCAACTCCTGTCAGTTTCTCGATCATTGACAGGAATGTTTGACCATACCTTAACCCAATATCTAGTCTTCTTCGTGCAGAGAAGCGTGCTAGTAAGTCGATTCCATCAAGGATACGTTGTTGGCTCTTAGCTCCGAAACCCTTCATTGGTGCAACTTCGTTTTTCACACACGCTTCCTGAAGGTCGGCTACTGACATGACGCCTAATTCGTCATGAAGGACCTTTATTTTCTTAGGACCAACACCTGGGATGCCGAGCATTTGGATAAGTCCCTCAGGGGTGTCTTCATGCAGAGAAACCCAATCTTCTGGCCATCTGCCTTCGCCAACAGCTTGTGAAATAGCAGACCCGAGTCCTTTGCCAATTCCTTTGAGGCCAAACAATTCACCACTGGCCACTAACTCTCCCAAATCTTGAGATAAAGAACCAATTAGTCTAGAGCCATTTTGGTAAGACCTTGTACGGAACATATTTGCTCCCGAAAGTTCCAGAAGAATAGCCATCTGGTGAAGGGCTGTACTAATCTGATTGCGGCTAAAGAACGGCGGTCCGTTAATTCGCGGCTTGGGTAGTGTCCAAGATGCTCCTGCCATGACACTTCCACTGAGTACGGGTTGAAGAACCCCTGCCTATTGGCATGGTCATGGTCGAGGTAGGGGTAATCGAAGTCTTAGCCCAATCCATGTGCTTCATCTCCTTGACAGCATTCATTTTCATTGCGACATTTTCGCGTAGTGAGAAGTTAGAATTGATGGCGCAGAACTTCATTATGGCGTCTATACTTACCACTGCAGGTATATTGTGGTGGCTTTCTCTTTCAGGTGGCGAGTTATGGGGATCAAATTATCTCCCTAAGCCGTTGTCTCTTCTATGTGTGATAATAGCAATAGCTGCAAGGCTGACTATCAAAGGTCAAAATGTGTCTTTTGGAGCTAACCCGCACAACATCGGTAAATCAGATGACGAGGAATAATCAGATAATTTCGCCTTCGTCTTTAGATTCATCAGCCATCTTCTGGTCGATGAAGGTACGCATGTATTCTGGCAGCTCGCCATTTACAAACACAACATCGCTAACAGCGTCTAGTTGCTTTAGAGAGTAATATATCTGCATGGCAGTCATTGGTGTTGATGAACATCCTACGCACCCTCCATCAAGGGATAGCATAACGTTACCATCAGCAGTGTCGATAACAGTAACTACTCCATCGTGAGCGTCAAGAACTTCTTGAACAGGTCCAATCTCTTTGAGTACCTCTTCAGCAGTTATTGCCATGTTCCCGGGTGATAGCCGCTCATCTATCAACCATCGCATTCAAGTCACAGAGCAATATACGCTTAGACATGGGGCTATTTTCTCGTGCTGAAGAGTTTGAATTCAAGGTATCTGGAATGGATTGTGGAGGCTGTGAACACAAAATAGTACGCACACTTACTGGCATAAGAGGTGTCAAGAAAGTAGAAGCCTCAGCATCTCAAGGGTCAGTTTCAGTCACTGCTAAAGGTGTCGAATCCGGTATTCTCAGTGAGGCAATTACTAGTGTCGGCTTCAAAGTCGAATGATACCAAAACGCTAGAATCCTTGCTTTAATCGGGGGATGTCCTTATGAAGGGGACTTTTGTCGCCAGCCAATAAGGTGTTTATGATGGAGAATGACATGATTGCATTATACGCTGTAGTAGCATCCCTAGTTGGATTAGTTATTGCTGCATTGTTATACAAGAAAGTAGTTAGTGTGAAAATCGACAACAAAAAGGTTGCAGATATCACTGAACAAATACAAGATGGTGCTATGGCTTTCCTCAAAGCTGAATACAAGTACCTCTCAATATTCGTTGGAGTAGTAGCAGTTATACTGCTCTTCGTAATTCCAGGCGACAGTCATTTGACAGCACTTGCCTTCCTTGGTGGTGCAATTGCTAGCGTTCTAGCCGGTCTTTCGGGAATGAAGGCTGCTACTGCGGCAAATGGCCGCACAGCAATGGCTGCTCAAAAAGAAGGTCAAGCAGGCGCACTAGCCGTCTCATACAATGGTGGAGCCGTAATGGGTCTGTCCGTTGGTGGACTTGGTCTACTCGGTATCTCTCTAGTCGCTTTCTTCTTAGGAGCGGGAGATTCTGGTGAAACTAATATCCAACATGCAGCAGGATTCGGAATGGGTGCATCTTCAATTGCACTGTTCGCACGTGTAGGTGGCGGTATTTACACAAAGGCTGCTGACGTTGGAGCAGATTTGGTAGGAAAGGTCGAAGCAGGTATACCTGAAGACGATCCTCGTAACCCAGGTGTTATCGCAGACAATGTTGGAGACAACGTAGGCGATGTTGCTGGAATGGGAGCAGATATCTTCGAGTCTTTCGTTGGTTCAATAATTGCTGCAATGGTTATCGCAGATTCGAGCAATAACATGAATGCAGACTATGTAATCCTTCCAATCTTCTTGGGATTAGTTGGATACCTCGCATCTCTAGCAGGTGTCTTCTCGATGGAATTCCTGAAGAACAGTGAGCCAGGGGCAGCACTTCGTAACACCACATTCATCGGTGCAGGATTATTCTGGATTGTCGGATGGTTTGGAATTGGTTTCATGGACCTAGATACTGGAACCGAACCAATGATTGCAGTTATCATCGGTTCAATAGTTGGTATTCTTATCGGTCTAGTGACTGAATACTACACTGGAATTGAAGATGTCTTTGGAATCAAACCAAAGGCGATTCCTCACATTGGACAGATGTCTAAGACAGGTCCTGCAACAAACGCTATTGCTGGACTTTCAGTTGGTATGATGTCCACCTTCCTTCCAATCATCTTGATTTGTTTCGGTATCTTTGGCGCTAACCATTTCATGATGGATGGCCACACTTCTAGCAGCGCTGGCGGATTTATGCCAGAGTTCGGCCTATACGGGATTGCAATGGCAGCTATGGGAATGCTTGCAACTGTTGGTGTCACAATGACAGTAGATGCATATGGACCAGTCGCAGATAACGCTGGTGGAATCGCTGAGATGAGCGGCCTAGGAAAGGATGTACGTGAAATCACAGACGGTCTAGATTCAATTGGTAACACAACCGCTGCTATCGGCAAGGGCTTCGCAATCGGAAGTGCTGCTCTAACAGCACTCGCATTATTCGCAGCATATTCTGCAGCAGCAGGATTAGGTCTTAGTCAATTGGCTCTTTCTGACCCTAAGGTCGTTATCGGGCTATTGATTGGTGGTGCTCTTCCATTCGTTGTGGCTGCAATGACCATGACCTCTGTTGGCAAGGCTGCTAACGAAATGGTTACTGAAATTCGCCGACAATTTGGTATTATGAGAGAAGCTCTAACTGCAAACACTCCAGAAGGTGTTGATCTTGACGACGTTTCCTCATGGCCTGAGAAGATTGAACACAAGGGTACAATGTATCCTGACAGTGCAAGATGTGTTGAGATTTCAACAGATGCTGCACTAAAGGAAATGGTTGGACCTGGTGTGGTTGCAATTGTTGCCCCTGTAGTCGTTGGATACCTCCTTGGTTCTCCAGCACTAGGTGGTCTTCTTGCTGGTTCTCTAGTTACTGGAGTTCTTATGGCTCTATTCATGGCTAATGCTGGTGGTGCTTGGGACAATGCAAAGAAAGCAATCGAACAGGGTCACATTGAAGGTGCACAAAAGGGCGATGATGCTCATGAAGCAGCCGTTATTGGAGACACAATCGGTGACCCATTCAAGGATACAAGTGGTCCATCTCTTAACATCCTGATCAAGTTGATGAGTATCGTTGCAGTAGTAATTGCTCCGGGCCTTACAATCACTGGATTGTTGTGAACGGGGAACCCACTAACTGAAAAATGACCAGCGGTAGGGTAAGGCATGCGTGCCATATTTGCTGCCCTACTGATGGCTTCACTATCTCTCAGCGGATGCATCAACACTGGGGATGAATCAGACGAGGATTTCGAAGTCGACTCCGTCGAAAAACCGGGCTGGCAAATAGGTGACTGGTGGCTTTACACTTTCGAAACAGCGCAGTTTGGTGAGGATACTGCTAGACTTGTCGTCACTGAAATCAGGGATGATGATGGTCTTTACATGCTGGGAATATCTTCTGAAAGGGAAGCACAGAGGCATGCGGTAATCAATCACAATCCTTTCTTGGGTCGTGTTACTATCGATGATTTATCAGTTTATGAGAATGGAGATCAACAGCCAGTATTCAATTTCCCTTGGACTGCAGGGGATACTTGGGAGTTTACTTTACTTGGAGAATACTGGTCTGCTGAAACTACTGGTTCAACTAATGGTATGGCTGTAGTGGAAGCTACTAGCGAATCTGGTCATTCAATGGAGTACCATTTCGATGGAAACCACGGATTCATCGACTATTTTGAGTGGATGAATGAGGATGATGAGTTGCAATTCCGAATGACTCTTACCAACACTGGAAACGATTACAATGGCGATGTTTGGTTCATCCGGGCAACTGATTTGAAAGATAGAGTATTCGAAGGGCCAATCGATGGTGAGATAACAGATACTTTCGTTGACAGCGGTCATCCATCTGGTATCGATTTCAATTACTATGTATTCTACATCGATGTTGCAATGCCTCAGGGTGGTACTGGCACTCTATCAGTGAAAGACCACGTAGGTAACAGCATTCTAACTAGGACTTACACGGCAGGCACACAATCACAAGAGTTGGCAACTATACCGAGTCGTACAGATGAATATACTCTGGAGGTAACTCTAACCGGTGGTCAGAGTTCAATCCACTTCATGATTGCTGGTGGAATCGAAAACTACTGGGAACTTTGAGGGAGCATTATGCCAACACTGGTCATGATGCATGGCATGACTGGTACTGCAGAAATGATGCGGCCTTTCGCAGAGAAGATATTACCTGATGGCTGGGCCTTACTGGTACCTGAGGCAGGGGTTGAACATTCTAGCCGTGGTTATACCTGGTGGCGCTATGAAGGCGGAGATCAACCCGGTCGACGCATACTTTCTGCAACTGAACTTTCTGATGTTGATTCATCACTTCTCAAGCTATCCAAGTTGATGCCGGATGAAAAATTAGTTCTTGGCGGGTTTAGTCAAGGTGGAGCAATGGCTCAAGAGTTATTACAATTCGAGCACGATGTTCTCGGAATCATTGCAATAGGGACAAGAGTCGTTCGCCCACTGGAATTACGCCAAAGGTTACTGGAGATTCCTTCTGCAAAATTACTCTGGATGCACGGCGAGAATGACCATCGTGTGACGCTTGATGCAGGTTTGGAGATACCAATTCTTTTTGAGGAATCTGGATGGGATGTGACGAGAATTCAACATTCCAAGGGTCACATGATTCCAATTGAATTTCATTTATCTATTCGTCAATGGCTGGAAAAGTTATAGTTAATTTTTCAATTGAATTTTCAATTTTTCAATTGAAGTTTAATTATTGTTTAATCACCGAGTGAGGAAATTGAGTAGATGACTTAAACCGCATCTTCTTCGCATGTATATGGTCACAGCCAAAGCTCCGGTTAGAATCGATCTTGCAGGTGGATGGTCAGATGCTGCTCCATTCTGTGAACAGGTTGGTGGCGATGTTGTCAATGTTGCAATCAACCATTATGCTCATGCCGAAATGACTACGGATGAAGATGGCAAAATTAGTGTCAATTATGGATGTGACATTCCGGTCGGAAGTGGGCTTGGAACATCTGGCGCGATTAATGTTGCACTTATGGCTGTAATCAAAGGCGCAGAAGACTCTGAAGAATTGGCTTTTAAGTTTGAACAGGTACTAGGAAATCACGGTGGTCGCCAAGACCAGTGGGCAGCCAGGTATGGTGGCATTCAGCATCTCAAGTTCATCGGTCAAGATGTTGAGAGAGTTCATCTAGTTCCACCCCCTTCATTCAACCGCTGGTTAGAGAAACACCTCATCATAGCAGATACAGGTGTTCGTCACAGTTCTGGTGACTTACATGATGGCGTTTGGGCACGTTATGAGGAGGTACTGCCACATTTGATGGACATACGTCAAAGTGGCAGGGACATGGCCTCTCATGTCCAAAGAGATGACAGGTACAACCTCTGCAAGGCAATGAACTCCTACACAGCAGCAGTCGGACGCTTAGACCCAGCATTGAATGAGCCATATTTGATTCTGGAAGAGATGTCAGACGTTCTTGCTTGGAAAGGTATGGGTGCTGCAGCTGGAGGTTATGTTGGAATAATTTCGCGTAATCCGGATGCTACCAAAGAAGCGATCCCTTGGGATGTCCTTGAATGGCAAATTGATTATGATGGATTAGTTCTATCAGATGAATGACTTAACACACATTCAAGAAGGGCTACCTTGACGACTGTCCATGAGTCGAATTGTTGCAGACGCTAAATCCTCAGATGCAGATTTCATAGTATATTCTACAACCTTCTGTCCATATTGTGTTGCAGCAAAGCGTTTATTCGACGCTAAAGGTCTTACTTACCATGAAATTAATTTTGATAATGAGCCTGATGTCCGCAATGAGGTCGTATCTGAAACTGGTCACCGAACAGTGCCAGTAATTATCGATAACAGAGGAGATGACCCAATGTTCATTGGCGGTTTTGATGAAACTAACCGCTATCTTAGGTCATGAGATTTGTTCACAAATCTTCGAACTCCACGGTAAGATGTCTTAGATCTGATTTCTCCTGAAATCTTGAATCCCTCCTCAGTCATTGGGCTAGGACGGTAAAACATGAGTCCTAACAACTTGAGGGGAGGTCGTCTTCGAGTTCTTCCACTATTTTCTGATACTCACTTTTCCAGGATTCTGATAAAACATAGCTTTCGATATCTCCATCGTCATAGTAGGTGAATGTGGGCTTACCTATGTCGCTAACCAGAACTACACATTCTTCTCCATCGTCAATGACTAGTCCTCGTTCAAGCGGGTAGAAGTCGGCACAATCTCCATCCGTGCATATTTCAAAATGGTCACTCTTTTCGACTAAAGAATAAGAGATGTCGTACTCTGCGAATAATGCAGCATAATCATAGATGCATAAATAATCTGAATTTCCATATTGTTCTGAATCTGAGTCACAACCGTCTTCTTGATACTCCGGTTCAGTGATAGTGTCAAAACTATTTTTGTCCTCAAATAAATACCCGTAAAGTACTCCATCGGTGTATCCCCAGTATGTTGTTCCATAGAACTCATCCATTGGACCTTTGTTGAAATAACCGTAGATGAAGTAGCCTGCTGCGCCCCCACCTACAATAAGTATCAATACGATTAAGACTGTTGCAAATGGGGATTTCTTCCTTTTGAAAGATCCAGACATATTGCCGTCATCATCATCATCGTCATCTTCATCAAAATCATATTCCGAAAAATAGTCCTTGTCGAAGTCTTGATTCATGCTTCTTGAATGGTTTTGCGCCGCAGGTGCTATCCTTTGAACAGGTTCTTCTTCCCAGATGCGGTAACCGCCTTCGGTTGAATACCAGTGTGTCCCATCATTGGTTTTGTACCAATGGACACCATGTTCGTCATTCGGTAGCCACTCACCCTCAGGTAAGTCTTCCCAGTTGGAAACGAAGCCACTCATGTTTAATCGTGGCAATTGTAATTTATTGAACTTTGCAATTAAATCGACTGAATAATCATTTTTGGTTTAGGTATTCCCATATACATACTAATCCGATTAGAATTAATCCAAGTCCAATTGATGCAACAATAAGTCCTCCAAATGTTGCGCCAGCAACATCCAATCCAGAACTATTCAACATTTTGTCAGTCATCAAAATCGAAGGATATGCCATTAATATCCCAAGTAAGGTAGGGATTGCGCCCAATATAAGCATAAAAATACCAATTACAAAGGTACCTTTACCAAATGTTTCTTCAGTTACATTATCATTCATAGCATCTATTTCAACAGATTTCCTTTTATTGGCCTGTAATCCCAATACGGCACATAGCAAACACGCACAATATGCTACTATTCCAGAAATAACAAACAAGTAATTCAGATTTGAATACATACCTGCGACGAATATTGCAACTACTAGAATAAAGAACGAACCAATGGGGATATCATCCAATTCCAGCCATATCGGTGGATTTGGCTCTTGTATTGCAGGGACATTTTGCTCTGAAGCCATATGCTTGCGAAATTGAAGTTGATATATCAAATTTGTACCATCAAATTCGATAATCTACTGTTAATTTGTGTTTAGATTAGTTGGGAACCTATTTCTCGTCCGCTAGATAATGTCAAAACCTGGTGAGTTGACATTCCATTTGGAATGTGTAAGTATAAGTTCGCATTTATTCCTTCAGTGTCAAGGTAAATAGGGCCACATTCATCACTAGTTGGATCCTCTTGTGTCCCCCCGTCTAGCGTGAACATGTATATTCCTCCGGGTTGGAAATTGTTGACCATTGCGTGTCCAACTTCTCCCGGTCCGGGTGTGCCAACCTCCCATACTGCTATGGATGAACCACCTCTTGAATCTCCTAAAGCTGCTGACCGGAAATTGAATGTTCCATCTTGGTCTGTGCAAGTTAACACATAAATCACATCTAAGCGTTCAACAGCTTCCCCTGCAGGTCCGAACTCCATCATGAATAGCATATCGTCATAACTATCGTAAACCCATGCTCCTGTGATAATGACAGTATTGACATTCTTCATTCTAGCATCTTCGGCAGTCTTATCGGTTCTTTGAGTGATTTTTTCTGTCACTCCAATTAGAGTAACAACGATTATCGAAGACAATAATATCATTGCGATAAATATGATTAATGCACCAGTACCTGCTGTACAAGATTCATCCGATTTTAGTTTTGATCTACGCATGTAAATACCTCACATCAGGTCTTGCCCTTCATACGGCGCTCCACCGATCTGCAAAAACCGCTCTTGGGTTCTGCCTTTGTCTACAATAATAATCAAAGTTGCTTCTTCTGTACTTTCTAAGTTGCAATTATTGGTCAGGTCGATTAATATGCGATATACCGTTCCTGGGGTAAAAACCGTTACATCATCAAGAGTTTGGCCATCTCCTTGCATTGTAGTTGCGGGTGAGAAGTCACCTTGATCAAAAACGACATTATTGTTGCCATCTGGAAGGCACATCATAACCCAGGACACAGATGTATCAGCTACTGGGTTTCCAACGTAAGGTAACTCGAATACAATATGAATTTGGTCATTAGCCCCTACGTTTGCAACTTCCAATATAACGACATTCACGATGCCTTGGATATTCGGAGTGGTTTGTTGAGCATCAGATTTGGCTTCTGTAAATATATTTGCACCTACGCCTAAAATAAGTGCTGAAACAATGGCACTAACCATTACTAGTCCAATGAATATAATCATTGCACTTGTGCCGGCTTCGGCTCTGTTGTTATTAACTACGCGGCGCATGCTGTACATTCAAAGGCCGTTGCCCGATGCAATTTAACCTTCGTACTAGATTTGGGCAATTTGACAAATTTGAGTGTGACAATTACAAACTGTAAATCGTTTGAATGATGTTGTCATGGTGCTCGCGCCGGGATTCGAACCCGGGTCGCCGGGATGAAAACCCGAAATGATGGGCCACTACACCACGCAAGCAGACTAACCCTCGGCGAACGCTGATTATTCATGAATGTTGGGGTCGGCGGCCAAGTTGTTCCACCATCTGAATGCAAGCCAAGTAATACCTGCTCCGGTGATTAGCAGTGCTCCGATTAACACCTCTCTGTCGAGTAGCCACCACAGTGCATCTAGTGCTTTATTGCCGTACATTCCAACAAGTATTGCTTCGAGCCCGAACCTCAATCCGCGCCCTATTAGTCCGGCTATAATGAATGGTTTCATTTTCATCTCACCCATGCCTGCTGCCCAGCCAAATACCTTGTATGGAATAGGTGAGAATGCTGCGATGAATATTCCTACAGTTCCATATCTTAG
>JAACDL010000048.1 GCA_009936765.1 Methanobacteriota archaeon | reverse complement strand
TTTCAACATTTGCGATTATACTCTCATCAGCAATAATCCATCCATATCGGACCACTCCAAGCCCATGCACCTTTGTCAATGAAGATATTGTAATGCAGTTATCACCCTCAGTAAACATTGGTCTCCAACTCTTATCTGCTCTTGAATAAACTTCGTCACTAATTATTCTGACATCCTTTCTCTTGCATTCAGAAACAAGCCAATTACGATCTTCTTCTGTGAATGACCATCCGACTGGATTTAGTTGTGGAGTGATCACCAACAAATCGACAGATTCCAAAACTAGGGACCATTCATCTCTATCTATTACCCACGCTGTGCTAGTGGTTATTCTACGAACAGCTACGGTTTCTAGGCCGAGTATCCTCGCAGTCTGACTTACAGGGCCATATGATGGCATTTCTACAGCGACCTTTCCACCTCGTGATGCTGCTGATATTGCTAGGGCGATTCCTTGAGTAGCGCCCATGCAAAGATGGACATTATCAACAGAAACTCCGTACATCTTACTGACTAGGTCTCTTTCATCAATCCCAGGACCTCTGTGATCTTTCCACACATTTTCTATTCCTTCTAATTCCCAAGGAAATTGTAGTCCTGAGAATGATAAATTGTGTTTTCGATTTTCCTTGAGTCTTGGGATGTACCACTGGAGGTAAGAAACAGGAGGAATCTCAGAACCACGTGCCGGCCCACCGGTTCCCGGGTAGTTACCTGCCATGTCGATGCTTAGTAGAATATATTAATAGAATAAGTGGATGTAATTATTCAGTCAAAGTTCTAGAGAGGGTTGCGATTGTTTCCCTAAGGGACTGCATCACCATCTCAGTAGTAGTGTCGATGCCTAATGCTGCCAGACTTGTTGTAGTGTCTTGGCCTAATCCACATCCACTGACCATCTCAACTCTTCCACTAGGGGTATTACAATTAATTGTTAATCCGTGCCGACTAGTCCATCTTAGGAATGATAGTCCGATTGAACAAATCTTGTTATCGCCAACCCATACGCCTTGCATTCTTTCATCACGGTGCCCTTCAATGCCTAGTTTCGAAAGTGCTGCAATGACCCATTCTTCTAATATCGCAATTACTGCCTTGACGTTAGATTCACCTTCCAGGTCCCATTTGATGATTGGATAAATTACCAACTGGCCAGGTCCATGCCAAGTCAATCCTCCTCCTCGATCAACTGGTGATGTTGCGTATCCCGGTGGTGGGTTGATGCCATCATTCCTAGCTCTAGGACCCACAGTGACGATTTCTTCATGCTCACACACAAGTATAGTGTCGATGATTTCATCATCAATCCTCTTACTCTGCATTACTCGCATTAATTCATCAGATTCAGAATGTCCGATTTTACCTAATTCCGTAATCACGAGTTGACGCAACTAATCACCTCAGAATCTTCCACTGCTTCCGAATCCACCTTCGCCTCTATCTGTAGTGGATAATTCTTCGAAAGTAACTTCTCTGTAACTTGTTAAGGGGACGGGTGCGATTAACATCTGTGCGATTCTCTCTCCCTTTGCGAGTGTGATCGATTGACCCTCTCCAATCCATGTGGCTAATACCATTAGTTCCCCCCGGTAATCGGAATCGATTGTTCCAACGCCATTGGGCATTATCATTCCTTTAGCGCCTAGTGATGAGCGAGATCTAATCTGGCCCTCCCATCCTTCGGGAATGGCTACAGCTATTCCTGTTCTTATTTTGGCAGAATGGCCTTTTGTGACAATTGTTTCTTCCAACGCTCTCAAATCCCAGCCGGCAGCGGATTTGGTGCCTTGAGTTGGTTTTGAGGCCTCTGGGTCTAGTTTGGCGAACATCACTTCAACACTCTCTCGCGTCATGGTCGGGCGAAGCGAAAGAGGCACTCAAGGTCTTTGGTTAATTTGAAGGCACAAAACTTCACACTTTTATTGAATTATCTTTCACCAATTCAATAGTAGATATCATAAGCCCCCGACACCCGTCCAACTAAGCCTGACGGGAGCGGTTCTACTGCTGAAACATGTAGCGGAACCCTGTGATGATTAAGCAACATTATAGGCTCGTTTCGACGGCAAACAAAATCCACCGCGAGCGCGAAATGGGAGGGACAGATGATGCAGCCACAAACTCATACTAACGACGGCTTTGATTTAGATCTCACTTCAGAGTTCATTGAGCCAATGCTCAAAGAATCCTTGGACCGATTTGTACTATTTCCTATAGAACACTCAGAGGTGTGGGAAATGTACAAGCAACATGCGGCTTCTTTCTGGACCGCTGAAGAAATAGATTTGGCTGAGGATGCCAAAGACTGGGAGTCTCTTAGTGCAGATGAGCAACATTTCTTGAAGCATGTTCTCGCTTTCTTCGCAGCATCTGATGGAATTGTAAATGAGAACCTTGTTGTCAATTTTGCTAACGAAGTACAGTGGGCTGAAGCACGAGCGTTCTACGGTTTCCAAATCATGATGGAGAATATCCATGCAGAAACCTACTCCTTACTTATCGACACATACATCAAAGATCCTCAAGAGAAAGACCATCTATTCAAAGCACTAGAGACCGTTCCTTCAGTCGAGAGAAAAGGAAGTTGGGCTCTAAGATGGTTAGACCGTAAGAGAGCCTCATTCGCTGAAAGACTTGTAGCATTCGCAGCAGTTGAAGGTATCTTCTTCTCCGGTTCATTCTGCGCCATTTTCTGGCTGAAGAAGCGTGGATTAATGCCTGGCCTCACCTTTTCTAACGAATTGATTAGCCGAGATGAAGGACTACACTGTGACTTTGCTTGCCTACTACACTCTAATTTAGTCAAAGGAGCAGGCGAGATGAAGATTCATCAGATTATTTCAGAGGCTGTCGAAATAGAAATCGATTTCGTTACCAGTGCTTTACCAGTATCTCTTATCGGGATGAACTCTGATTTGATGCAACAGTATATTCAATTCGTTGCGGATAGATTACTAGTGTCTCTTGGCGCTACCAAACTCTACAATGCAGAGAATCCATTCCCGTGGATGGAAATGATCTCTATGCAAGGTAAGACTAACTTCTTCGAGAAGAGAGTCGGAGAATACCAGAAAGCTGGTGTAATGGGCTCTTCTAGCCTAGGAGCGGTACAACAGCGCTTCTCAATGGAGGAAGACTTCTAAACCGTCCGCGTTCGAGGATGGATACTTCACGCTCACAAGGATATGAAAAAGGGGGACAAAGAATATGGGTCTACAAGTGGTTAAGAGAAATGGCGATAAAGAAGATGTACGTTTTGATGCGATACAGGAGAAGTTGACGAGACTATCCTACGGTCTGCATGAAAAGTGGGTAGACCCAGGGATGGTAACTAAGTTGGTTATCGAAGGATTATATGACGGAGTCACCACCTCTGAACTTGATGAACTTGCTGCAGAAACTGCTGCTTCTCTTGCCTCCCACCACCCTGATTACTCTAAGCTCGCAGCAAGGATATGTGTTGACAACCTTCACCGCTCCACTAAGGATACATTCAGTGAAGTTGTTTCTGATCTTCGTAACTATGTGGACCCTGAATCTGGAAAGCATGCTCCACTAATTTCAGAAGAAGTTTTTGCAATCATTATGGAAAACAAGGATGTTCTCGATGCACACATCGATTACAATCGTGACCATAATTTCGATTACTTCGGATTCAAAACTCTAGAGCGTTCCTATCTGCTCAGACTAGATGGGGCAGTTGTCGAAAGACCTCAGCACATGTTCCTCAGAGTTTCAGTAGGTATTCACCATGGCAATATCGGGAAGGCTTTGGAAACTTATGACCTGATGAGCGAAGGATGGTTTACACACGCTACTCCAACTTTGTTCAACTCAGGAACACCAACTCCTCAGATGTCATCTTGCTTCTTGCTAACAATGCAGGAAGATTCACTGGATGGAATTTATGACACACTAAAGCAGTGTGCTCGTATCTCAAAGTCCGCAGGTGGAATTGGATTATCAATCCATCAAATCAGATCCAAGGGATCATACATCAAAGGAACAAACGGTCATTCCAATGGACTAGTCCCTATGCTAAGAGTGTTCAACGACACTGCACGCTATGTTGACCAAGGTGGCGGCAAGCGCAAAGGAAGCATTGCGATTTACTTGGAGCCTTGGCACCCAGATATCTTCGAATTCCTAGACCTCCGCAAGAACCACGGTAAGGAAGAAATGCGAGCACGTGACTTGTTCTATGCTCTTTGGACTCCAGATTTGTTCATGGAACGTGTTGAAGCGAATGGTGAATGGTCTCTATTCTGTCCTAATGAGTGTCCTGATCTTCATGACACCTATGGTGATGAATTCCGTGCACGCTACGCTAAGTACGAATCTGAAGGCAGAGCTCGCCGTGTCATCAAAGCCCGTGACTTATGGGACGCTGTAACTCAATCTCAAATCGAGACAGGTACACCTTACATGCTATACAAGGATGCATGCAATGAGAAATCAAACCAGAAGAACCTCGGTACTATCCGTTCTTCCAACTTGTGTACTGAAATTATCGAGTACACCGCTCCTGACGAAGTAGCGGTATGCAACCTAGCATCAATCGCTCTTCCAAAGTTCGTAAATCTAGAAGACGGTTCATACGATCATCAGAAGTTATTCGATGTGACATATCATGCAACTGGAAACCTAAACCGAGTTATCGATGTAAACTTCTACCCTGTTAAGGAAGCAGAGAACTCAAACATGCGCCACCGACCTATCGGACTTGGTGTCCAGGGCCTAGCAGACACATTTGCTATGCTAAAGTTACCTTTCGAGTCCGTGGAAGCACGTCAATTGAACCGTGAAATCTTCGAGACTATTTACTTCGCTGCTTGCACAGCAAGTATGGATGCTGCTAAGGTTGAAGGAGCATACTCAACCTTTGAGGGTTCACCTGCAAGTCAGGGTATCCTACAGCCTGACCTTTGGGGAGTTACAGAACACTCTGGTCGCTGGGACTGGGATACTCTAAAGCAAGACATAATGACCAACGGTCTTCGTAACTCTTTGATGCTCGCACCTATGCCTACTGCATCTACAAGCCAAATTCTTGGTAACAACGAATGTTTCGAAGCATTCACTTCTAACCTATACGTCAGAAGGACCCTTTCCGGGGAATTCATTGTATTGAACAAGCATCTAGTTAATGACTTGATCAATCGAGACATGTGGTCTTTGGAAATGAAAGATGAAATTCTACGTCACAAGGGAAGCGTCCAACAAATCGGTGGAATCCCTGAAGACTTGAAGGAACTTTACAAGACTACATGGGAAATAAAGCAGAAGCATGTCATTGACATGGCTGCTGACCGTGGAGCATACATTGACCAAAGCCAGTCTTTGAACATCCACATGACCGATGCAAACCCTGCAAAGGTAACTTCCATGCACTTCTATGGATGGAGAAAGGGACTAAAGACAGGAATGTACTACCTGCGAACCAAGGCTGCAGCAGATGCTATTCAGTTCACAGTTGAACAGAAAGGGGCTGACGAAACAGTTGATGGATTAGCAAACCGTGCTGATGCAATCACAAGCCTCGAAGAAATTGCTTGTTCCCTAGATACACCTGATGACTGCCTTAGTTGCGGCTCATGATCTGCTTTTCGTGAAATCCTAATTCGATTATACGAAGTATTGGTCAATACAAACCCTCTCGAAAAACTTCCTAACAATGGTGTTGGAAGAGTAATCTGGTCTAAGGTATGAGAAGAGTAGATTCATTCTAATGAAATGATTATTCAGTATCTCTATTGTGAGTGTAAACATGGGAAGGAGTATTTTCGTAAAATTCGTGTCAGAACCAAGGAATGATTCATTGAAGTCAATAATCGGAATTGCTTGTGCTGCACAAGCTATTGCTGACGGACATGAAGTTAGTGTATTCTTCGCAGGTTCTGGAACAAGATTGCTTGATGGCGAATATATCGGAGAATTGAACAGAGAAATGGGGCCTGATTCTACAATGGTTTCAGATATGTTAAGCAAAATCTTTGAAAATGCCGTAATTTATTGTTCATTTGCTTCAGTAAAAGCAACGCTCGGACACAGCGAAGGAGATGGTGGCTTAAACATAGCTGATGATAAAATCGTATGGAGTGGCCCACCTGGAGTAATTAAACTTGCAACTAATTCAGATGTTCAACTAACATACTGATTTGTTTCAATTACTATCTGCGTAAAACGCTCATAGTTCTGTTTTAAGCGATATGACTGGCGTGACCCAGAGTTGCTAATACAGCTTCATGAGTCATTTCAGTCATTGTTGGATGTGCATGGATTGTGCTAGCAATGTCTTCCAACAGCGCCCCCATCTCCAATGCAAGCGTCCACTCACCTACGAGTTCACTGACATGAGTTCCAACAGCCTGAACTCCTAGGAGCCTATGGTCATCTTCTCTTGCAACGACTCTAACGAATCCACCAGTCTTCTCGGCTTCTTGTGTTAATGAACGACCGTTTGCAGCAAGAGGGAACTTTCCTACAATTACCGGGTGGCCTGCTTCCTTTGCTTCATCAGGTGACAATCCTACAGAAACGATTTCTGGTTCTGTGAATACTATTGCAGGTACCGCTACTGGATCGTAAGCACGATTATGTCCTGCAATAATCTCAGCAACCATTTCTCCTTGGAATGATGCAACGTGTGCTAGCATTTCTCCAAGATCAGTCAGGTCACCAATTGCGTAAACACCTTTCATGTTAGTCTGGCATTGGTCGTTTACCTTGACAAATCCACGCTCGCTAAGAGCGACTCCTGTAGGCGCAAGACCTTCGCTTCTTGGTCTTCTTCCAACAGTTACCAAAACACGGTCAGCCTCAACAGATTCCATCTTTGAATCATCATCAGCATGGTTCTTGTCAATGTAGTTGAGTTTCAGCTTACCGTTATCCAACTTCTCAACACCCTTAGCAAATACTCCAGTCTTTACTTTGACCTTGTTCTTCTTTAGGAATAATTCCAGAGGTCTTCGCAACTCTTTGTCAAATATTGGCAGAACGCTGTCCATTGCTTCGACAATAGTAACTTCAGCACCTAGCATGCGGTGCACAATTCCTAATTCAAGGCCAATGTATCCTCCACCTACGACTACAAGATGTTCGAGCTTCTCGTCAAGATCTAGGGCTTCTCTGCTAGAGATAACTCCATCTCCGTACTTCATGAAAGGTAACTCAATCGGTACACTTCCATTTGCTAGAATGACATACTCTGCTTCAATTTGAGTATCTCCTACAATTACGGTCTTTGCGTCTTTGAACTCAGCCCATCCGGTGATTAATTCTGCACCAGATTTCTTCAGCAACTGCTCGACGCCTTTGTTCAGGCGGTTTACAATGTCGTCTTTCCAGCCCTTCAGCGCTGCCATTTCAAGTTCAGCAGGGCCAGGAATTGAAATTCCCATATGGCCGCCTTCCTTAGCATGCTTAGCAAGATCATGGAACTTGTGTGCTGCGTGAATCATTGCTTTAGATGGAATACACCCTCTAATCAGACAAGTTCCACCTGCTTTCTCTCCTTCAACAATTACGGTATCCATACCCAATTGTCCAGAACGAATTGCAGCGACATATCCACCAGGACCAGCGCCGATAACTAGGACCTTACACTTTCTAACTTTCATAGTAAAAACCTCACATGAAGATAGTTGCAGGGTTCTCAAGTAGAGTCTTGAGTCTCTGAACTAATACTGCTCCATCCCATCCATCTACTACACGGTGATCCCATGATGAGGACAGGCGTAGCATCTTGCGAATTACGATTTGGCCATTTCTTACAACCGGTGTGTCTACTGCGTTGTGGACTCCTAGAATTCCAACTTCTGGTTTATTGATGATTGGAGTTGCTCCAAGGCCACCCATTCTACCTAGGCTTGTGATCGTGAATGTTGAACCAGTTAATTCTCCAAGGCTTGCAGTTCCATCACGAGCAGCTTGACTAACACGCTGCATTTCAGATGCAGATGTCCAGATGTCTTGGGCTTCTACGTGCTTTACTACTGGTACGTACAATCCTCTGTCTGTTTGTGTTGCAATTCCGAGGTGGATAGCATCATGTCGTGATACTACACCTTTCTCGTCATCATATAGAGCGTTACAAACTGGATTTTCTCCAAGCGCTCTAACAAGTCCTTGCATTATGAACGGCAGGTAAGTCAACTTCGGCTGGCCATCTGCTCTTGATGCATTAAGATGAACTCTAAGAGTTTCCAAATCTGTGATGTCAACCTCTTCGAAATAACTGAAGTGAGGTATTGTGCTGTAAGATGCAGTCATTGATTCTGCAATCTTTCTTCGTAATCCGATGACAGGAACCTCGGTAACTCCGGTAAGGGCTGTTCTGGAAGGTCCCGCAGCAGCGACTGGGCTACCTGCTTCCTTCCATGAGTCGAGATCTCCATGAGTAATTCTTCCAGCAGGCCCACTTCCAGATACTCCTGAAAGTTCGATTCCGCTCTCGCGGGCTCTCTGCCTAACTGCTGGAGATGCTAGTGGTCTTGCTCCTGGTGCAGCTACTACTACTGGAGTAGGTGCTGCAACTGGTGCCGCAACAGGCGCAGGAGTAGGTGCTGGGGTGGAGACCGGTTCTACTGGAGCAACTTCCTTGACAGGTTCAGCAGCCTCTTCCACTACTTCTTCAACCGGTTCAGGGGTAGAACTCTCGCCATCGGTTTCAAACTCGATGCAAACTTGACCTACAGCCAAAATCGTGCCAGGTTCTCCAACTATTGATTTCACTACACCGTCAGTTGGAGATGGAATCTCTACTGTTGCTTTGTCGGTCATGACCGATAAAATTGGGTCGTCTTCTTTTACAGAGTCTCCTACTGAAACCATCCATTCGACGACTTCTCCTTCTACAACTCCTTCTCCTATGTCTGGTAGCTTGAATGCAAATATTCCCATGTTTATGCCTCCTGTGTTTTCTTAATTGCCTCTGATATTCTTCCAGGGCTTGGAAGGTAATCCCACTCTGTTGTGTGTGGGAAAGGTGTGTCCCAACCTGTAACTCGTAAGATTGGAGATTCTAGATGCCAGAAACATCTCTCTTGGATTGAAGCGCTCATCTCTGCTCCAAATCCACTTGTCTTAGGTGCTTCGTGAACAATAACACAGCGACCTGTTTTCTTAACAGAGTTCACTACTGTATCTCTGTCCCAAGGTAACAAAGTCTGCAAATCTATCAACTCAGCATCGATTCCACTTTCTTCTATGCCTTTTTGCGCTACATGAACCATAGTTCCCCATGCAATCACGGTACAAGCACTACCTTCACGAACGATTCTTGCTTCTTCAAGAGGCATTGAGAAGTATCCTTCCGGAACATCTCCATCTTCATGCCCTTTCCATGTAGGGACATTGTGTGGGTCTCCGTAAAATGGACCACGATAGCATCGCTTTGGCTCGAAGAAGATTACTGGGTCGTTACATTCGATGGAACTAGTCAACAGTCCCTTGGCATTTGTAGGGTTTGAACAGTATACTACTTTCAAGCCAGGAGTATGTGTGAATTGTGACTCTGGACTCTGTGAATGATGGTGACCACCCTTGATTCCACCTCCGGCCGGAGTCCTGATTGTTACGGGTGTTGAGAACTCTCCACCACTTCTGTGACGAAGTTTCGCAATTTCATTCACGATTTGGTCATATGCAGGGAATATGTAGTCTGCGAATTGGATCTCTGCTACTGGCCTCAAACCATTGAGTCCCATTCCAAATGCAATAGCAGCAATTCCACCTTCTGCTAATGGTGCATCAAAGACTCTGTGCATGCCATGCTTTTCTTGTAATCCAGAGGTTACACGGAATACTCCTCCGAAGTAACCAACATCTTCTCCGAAAATAACTACATTTTCATCCTTCTCTAATAGAGTGTCTAATGCACTGTTAAGTGATTGTATCATATTCATTTCAGTCATAACAATCACCTCACTTTCCAAGTTCCTCACGCTGTTCTTGTACGTGCCACGGAACACTTTCGTAAACTTCAGTAAATATTGTTGATGCTGGTGGGAATGGGCCGTTAGCCAAATCACCAAACGTACATGCTTCCTTGTAAGCAGCCATTACTTCATCATCGATTTGTTGCGTTAATTCAGCATCTTTCTCTTCAGACCAAGCTCCAATAGAAATCAAATGTTTCTTCAACCGGTTGACAGGATCTCCTCCTGGCCAAAACTCGAACTCATTGCCCGGGCGATATATTGAGGGGTCATCAGATGACGAGTGGCCACCTGCTCTGTATGTGTAAACTTCGATATGCGTAGCACCTTTACCTGCACGAGCGCGTTCCCGGGCCCACTTTGTTACCGAGTACAGTGCGAGGAAATCATTTCCATCCACTCTCAAAGAAGGGATGCCATAAGCAAGTCCTCTTGCAGCAAAGTTTTCTCCACCAGTAGCTAAATTCCTGTGAGTCGAAATAGCCCATTGATTATTTACAACGTTAAGGATTACTGGAGGCTTAAACACAGATGCAAAGTTCAGTCCGTAATGGTAGTCTCCTTGAGCACTGGTTCCATCTCCAAGCCAAGTGATTGTTGCTTGGTCATCTCCTTTGTATGCAGATGCCATTGCTACTCCGACTGCTTGGCTGAATTGAGTACCAACTGGACTTGAGATCGAAATGAAGTATCCTTCTTTCCAAGAATAATGTACAGGCATCTGGCGACCACGAATGTTGTCTTCGGTATTTCCGATACAATGGCATATCATGCTAACCA
This sequence comes from Methanobacteriota archaeon, assembly GCA_009936765.1. Lineage (GTDB taxonomy): Archaea > Thermoplasmatota > Poseidoniia > Poseidoniales > Poseidoniaceae > MGIIa-K1. Next base: position 8,400 of record JAACDL010000048.1, on the reverse strand, counting down.
TGTCACGCCCGCGAACGAATTGTGCTCCGGGTTGGCGGTATGACGGGAAAATCCAATCTGTATCATCCAGTGCCATTGTTTGTGCAATGGCAATCGCTTCTTCTCCCAAAGAGCGCATGTAGAATGACAACTTACCAGTTCTTTGCATCTTTATCATTCGGTCATCATAGATTCTGAGTTTCATCATTAATTCTAGTCCGTGGATTAATGTTGCAGCATCAAGTTCAGGATTCCATTCTCCACTAGCCGAGTCATCGTCTCCTAGAACACGAATTAGACCATGTGCGTGGTCGTGAGTATCTGGCGCTTCACAGTTTACAGGATCTGGGCGAGATAAATCTCCAGGTTGCTCTACCCAAGGGCCGCCAAAGTCGGATTTATCACCCGGGCGGAATGGTGCGGTAGGCACATTGTATGGTTCAAGCGACCCCTTATCCCCTTCCGTCATGACAATCCTCACTCCATGTATGTTCTAAGCCTTGCTGATGCCTTGGCTAGCAAGTCGCCTGCTCGGTAAGACGACCTAACCAGTGGGCCGCATGCCCAACCTAAAAATCCAATCTCTTCGATATGAGAACTCCATTCGTCAAATTGTGCTGGCTCTAGGAATCTATCAACCGCTAAGTGGTTCGGGCTTGGCGCTAGGTATTGCCCGATAGTGACTAGATCAACATCTGCATCTCTGAGAAGTTGCAATGCCTCAATAATTTCATCATCAGTCTCTCCCAATCCCACCATGATTGAAGACTTGGTCAATATGTCTGGTCGCAATCTTTTAGCTTCTACCAAAATGCCAATCGATTGTTCAAACGACGCCCTTGCATCTCTAACTACAGAATCTAATCTTGGAACACACTCTACGTTGTGAGCAAATACTTCCAATTCTAATCCATCCAGTAACGAATATAGCGCTTTGTGGTCTCCTGCTAAATCACTACACAATAATTCGAGAGTAACTTCAGGAGTTCTCTCTCTAACTGCTTCTAGACATTTCCTGTAATGCGCCGCACCGCTATCTGGTAAATCATCACGATTTACCACGGTTATTACAGCATGATTTAGTCCCATGGTGGAGATTGCATCTGCTAAACTCGCAGGTTCATTTTCATCAAGAGGAGGTGGTCTTTTGATAGTTCCAACTGCACAAAATCTGCATCCTCTAGTACATTCTTGGCCTGCCACCATGAATGTGGCATCTTTTGCCGCCCAACACTCGTGAATATTCGGGCAGCGTGCTTCTTGACAAACAGTATGGAGCATATTGTCGGTTACAGTATCCTTAGTTTCGTTGAATTTCTTTTGTAATTCACCTGTTGGAAGCCTTGTACGGAACCATTCAGGAAGGCGAGTTCTAGCCTTGGCCATAGTCAATTTGCGCACTGTCATGACCTCTCCCCTAAACATCCCGAAGGGATGGAGTGCAAAAAGAGTCGCTATGGGAGTTTACGAGCATTCAAGTCCAAACTCGGTTTCCAATGTTTATGCGAGTGGCTGTAATTACCGGCGGGGCTAGGCGAATTGGCGCGGCAATAACCAATATGCTAATCGATGAAGGATGGGCTGTGATAATCCATTGCAATCGTTCCGTAACACAGGCTAAACATTTGATAAAGAGAGGGAAAGGTGCAATTGTTTCAGGAGACCTTTCGAATGATGAAGAGTTATTCAGGATTATCGAAGAGATTCATGATCATGAATTAGTGGAAGAAGCAGGAGGTATTGACCTACTTGTCCACAATGCCTCAATCTATAATCAAGAAGACTTCGCCACAGTTACTCCGCAAGAGTTACGTCGATTCTCCTCAATCCACCTTGATGCCCCATTTTTCATAACTCAAGGTTTAGTACCAAAATTGAAGGCCAAAAAAGGTAGTGTAATTGGTATGGTTGACACCAGTTGGGACCATGCTTGGGAGGAGTTGGCTCACTATACTGCTACCAAGGCAGCACTGCGTCAACTATTGATTAATCTAGCAGGAGAATTAGCTCCTGAAATAAGGGTAAATGGGATAGCGCCTGGTGCCATCTTAGCTGCTGCATGGGAGAAAGAAAGGTTTGAGAAAATCCTAGAAAAAGTTCCACTTGGGAGAGCAGGTACTCCAGAAGACATTGCAGGGGCTGTGAAATTCCTCGCAGATGCTTCTTACATTACAGGTTTCATATTACCTGTAGACGGTGGATGGTCTCTAACTTAATGGTGCAGGGGGTGAGATTCGAACTCACGAACCCATCGAGACCGGATCTTAAGCCCGGCGCCTTTGACCAACTCGGCAACCCCTGCGTCAATCAATCGGCGAGGCTTACAATTTATCAATGAGTCGGGACAAATGGCCAGATTCAACAAGTATCTCAGAATATAACTCTAGGACATGACTACCAAGGGATTAAATTCTTCTGCAGATATTTCAATTCATGAGTAAGGCGGCTCCGATTGCATTAATCGGGATTTTGGTATTTTCAATAGTTGGGTATATCGCAATAGACAACACTAACGAGGAAACTAAAGATGCAGAAGATGCCGTTTTTGTTTGCGATAATGGAGATGAAATATCCGCGGATTTACAAAATAACGGTTTCGAAGACTGTATCGATAGTTCAGACGAAGATGTGATTGATCATACAAAGCACCTTCACGCGGACCCAGTTTTAGAAGCAATTCTTGTAGATGTGGATGGGGACCAGTTTATTGCAGGGAATGTGATTCATGACCACCCAATGGAAGTTCGGATAAATTGGGTAATGGAATCTGCTGAAGGAATTTCAAGTGGAGATAATTTGGCTACAGACATGAATGGTGCCTGGAGTTTTGCGCCTGAAGTAGAAGATCGAAGCCAAGATATCTCTATCACATTTAGAGCTCATAATCTGCCAGAAGACACCTGGTCTGAGAATATTACCATATTAATTACTGCAGAATTAATCGACGGCTGTACTAATAGCACTGCTAATAATTATAATTCAAATGCAACGAATGATGATGGTAGTTGTGATTTTGACCAAGACGATGATGGTGTTTTAGATTCCGATGAAGTTACAGGTTGTACTGATGAATCTGCAAATAATTACAATTCAGAGGCCACTGATGATGATGGGAGTTGTGAATATGATCAAAACTCTAACAATACCGGTGAGAATACCCCTCCGTCTTGTGATGTTGGTGACGATTTGAGTTCTGATGTTAATGAGTTAGTCTATCTTGATGCTAGTAATTCTGCAGATGCAGATGGAGACTCACTTCAGAATCCATCGTGGCAAGTAATTGAAAGGCCAGAAAACTCTACTGCACAAATTGTAAACCCGTCAAACTTGATAGCCGAATTCACACCAGATGTTATCGGTGGTTTTACTATCGAATTTTATGTTGATGACGGTGAAGATTTCTGTAAAGAGACGCTTGTATTAACTGCAGTAATTACAACTCCTGAAATAACTCCTTACACAGTTTCACAGTCCCTTACTAACGGTACTGAGATGGCGGAAATCACTTTCTCTAGTATTGGTGGACACATCGAGTCAATGGAAATTAATCCTGAATTGCCAACTGGTTTATCCTTCGATAATATGTCCGGGAGAATTAGCGGAATTCCAACTGAATTATTGTCTGAAACCACATTTACAGTTTATGCAAATAATTCTGCAGGTTCAGGAACTGCTAGTGTCGTATTAAGCGTAATTGAATTAGGTTATGATGCTACAGATTTGGCACAGTTTTGGATGGACTTTTTCCAGTGTCAAAGTGCTGAGGACAGACCGAGTGTTGACGATTTAGATACGAACGGAGATGACAATTTCCAGTGTGAGGTATCTATCACTCTCAATGAAACTCATTTGATAATCACAACAAACGGGATACCAAATCATGATTTTGAATCAATGTTGGCTTGTACTCAGGGTGGAGATTGTACTAGCGAGCAAAACTATGTTTGGTCTATACCTCGGTCCCCTACAAATGACACAACCGGTGGGCACGACAGCACCGATTGTCCAGAATCTAACGGAGCATACGAGTGCGCTCCTGCACGCGGTTCGATTGCTGTTGCCATTAACGGTGTCCCGCTATATGGGCCTGAAGATGGCCCGGGCGGCGATGCTGTAGCGGCCGAACATGGAGCATTTGTTGAAGACCGCCAGCCTATCGATTTGGGGATTTGTCACGGTCACAATGCAATGGGTGGAACATATCATTACCATGCTGATTCAAATTGTATGCATTGGCATCCTAAAGATGGTGAAAATATCAAGGATGATTACGACATGTCAAATCCTCAAGTAATTGCACAGAATACCTATGACGGTAATCATTCCAAAGTAATTGGAGTTGCTTATGACGGGTATCCGATTTATGGGTTCTGGGGGTATGATGACAATATGAGTATTGTAGAAATGAAGAGCTCCTATGAATTGAAGGACGGCGAGACTGGCTACAATGGCATTGATGACTACAAGTTTACTGAAGGATTAGGCGATCTAGATGTCTGCAACGGCCATTTCGGTCCAACTCCGGATTTCCCTCAAGGAATCTATCATTACCATACAACCATGCAAAATGGAGATGGTGACATGGGATTCCCTTACTTCTTGATCTGTTATCATGGGGAAGCCGATATGTCTAGCAATGGCGGGAATGGCAATGGTGGCGGCGGCGGCGACTGTGAAGGGTTTGGAGAGACTTGGGGCCCGGGTATAGGCCCTCCTCCAGAAGGGTGTGAAGGCGGCCCTGGTGGTCAGTCGGAGATGTCGAGCGTGGATAACTGGACTTTCGACCCAATGGTCTTGCTAATTATCGGTCTTTGTGGGGCTACTGCATGGTCAATTCGGCGTAAATGATTTCACCCGTAGGGTGACTGTCCTAGGATGCAATCCGTGCAAAACGGTTTAACACCCGAGCGCAGACGGTATATTGGTGCGCATGCTAAAATCACGTTTTGTTCCTGTCCTCGTGTTGCTGTTGATGCTATCTTCAGGTCTTCCTGTTGTAGAGTTTGAAACTCTCGAACAGGAGACGGCTGTCAAGCAGGTTCCAGCAAATCTAGAAACCTACAATTTGTACCTAGATGAAGAAGGTGATTCCGGCGGAGATGGTGAGATTACAACCATGGAACCAGAAGGCGCTCACAAAGAAGCGAACATACTTTCTGGAGTAGAATTCCGTTCTCCTGATATGATTAGTGATTTGACTATTTATGGGCAGGGGAGTGCTACTGAGGTCCACTTGTATATTTACCTTCAATTCAAGGGGCAAGAGCAGGCTACAGCAGACCTGACCTTCACTTTGAATTCAGTTGGAGGCCCAACTTACACCGAGACTATGACCTTAGACGATCCATGTAACAGTGGTTTGTTTAACAGCGATTGTTCATGGACACTGAATGAAGTGTTCTTCGATATTCCAGAAGATGGATTCAAAGTAGAACAAGGTGCACAACTAAGACTCCAAATCGACGGTTCTGCTTCATGTGAAGGGCAAAGTGGTGGAATTGGTCAAAGTGGTGAATGTGAGGTTCTAGTTGCCTATGGCGATGTTGAACAGACAAATGGTTTTTCAAGAATCTCCATGAAAGCTAATGCACTTTCTGATTCGAGCGTTAGAGTTCACGCATCTGGAGGAATCTGGACCGATGCTGAACAATTAGAATGGTCTCCAAACCATAGGCCTGATTTCAGAACAATCCAGTTTTCTGTCGATGTTCGTGATGCATTCGGCAGGGATGACATCAATTCAGTCAACCTAGTTCTTTCAACTCCATCGGGTACTAATTCAGTATTCGACAAAGAGTTTGAAGATGACGACCTAAGGTTAGACAACAATGGTTTGGTTGGAAACTATACTTGGACTTATGATTCTGGAATGGCACCTGGCCACTATAATCTCTCTCTAGAGATAACCGATGTTCAAGGACACGTAGTGGTTTATCGCCACGTTGGTATCGACTTCATGGAGTACGGAATGTATCTCTCACTACCTGTTGATCAATCTGATAACGTATTGATTGCTCCTGGTCAGAGAAGCAGCATTGAATTCATGGTGGAGCACACAGGTTCTGCTGGTATTCAAATGGATGTCGAGTTTGAATTATTCACATCATTACCATCAACTTGGTCGGCACCGATTTGGGATCAGCCAGGCGGATATTCACTCAATGGTGGAGGTTCATTCAAGATTGCTACGCTTTCCATAGATGCGCCTGATAGCGACCTTTCTACTGCCCCTGATCGAATTGAAGTATGGGCTCGTGGATTCGTAGAAAATGAAGACAATATTCGCGAAGAGGTAGTAATAGAGACAATAGTAATGGATGTAGAAGAAGTAGGAGTATTCGCACCTCCTAGGCTGAACATCTACGAAGATGAGGAGCATCAAATACAGATTGCCGACTCTAACCGACCCGATGCCTTCGATGAAACATTATCACATTACATTGATTCTGATATGTCGATTCCAGGTGAACCCTTTTACCTCGATTTATTCAATGCAGGTTTCGATACAGATACCTATAGGTTGAAAGTTGAAGATGCACCAAGTTCTAGTTGGACTTACACATTCTTCGACAATGATACAGGCACAGAATTGCAGACATCCGGTCCATATTCTTTGACGCCGGACATTGGATCTCATGAAACCCTATCTCTGATGATGAAGATTTATCCTCCATCAAACAGGGATGATGTAGATATTGGTTTATTCACTATAATTTGTTTCAGCGCAGGTGATGACCAACAAAGTTCGTCAGTTTCATTCACAGTCCATCGTACCTTTGGAATCCTTGCTGAAGTAATCTCGGATTCTGACGGGCAAGAAATTGGAAGTGTTGGTCCTGTGGCGCCAGGTTCAACCGTATCCTTCGATGTCAGAATAACAGATAGTACTGACGGAGGTACTGAAAACACTTGGAGAATTATCTCTCCTGACAAGCTCGATAAAAATACCAATAACGACACAGGAGACCCAGCATACGGTACATGGGATTATTCCATTCAGGGCGATGATGGTGCAGATGTAGTGGCTATTCAACTAATGCCAGATTCACAAGGTGACATTGAAGTAACAATCGATATGCGAGACCAAGTACTTGCTAACAACCACACGTTATACCTCCGAATTACAGAAGAAGTGTCCGAAGGAGACCCAAGATACTTCGATTTGCCATTAGAGATAATTGTTGAAGAAGAAGTCAAGCCTGGCCGAATCTTTGTCGAAAGAATTACAGAAATTACTCCTTTCCTGCCTGGTTCTGAACAAAATGTAGAATTCCGTGTGGAGAATTCAAATAACGTCGAATTAGACGTAATTATCTCCGCACAATCTCTACCATCTGGGTGGTCTGCAAGTTTCTCAACTAGCGGTTCAACTCAGCAAGGTAATACAATCTTGCTCGAGATTCCAGCATTTACAACTAGCGAATTTACTTTGATTCTAAGATCCTCAGAGGATTTAGTTGGAGGGAAAGATGCAATCGTCGTACTATCGGTTGAACCCCTAGACAGTGAAGTAAGCACAAACACACTCAAGCAAACACCTCAATTTGTGTTCTCGACCGCATGTGAAGGATTCTCATGTATCACTAATGCCGCTCTAGACTTTGAAAGCCCCCAAACCATCGGACTTTACGTGGGAATACTCCTTGTTGTATTCCTCGCAATTTATCGAAGGGGGCAAACCTCTGCTAGAGAATTCGCAGCATTCGAAGAGGAAGAGTTTACCAATCAAATGGTAAGTGATCAACTCGAAGATATTCCAGATATTGTTACAGATGAAGATGATTTTGAAGATGACTTGGAACTTCTTGATGATTTAGAAGACCTTTGAACTCAACATTTCATCGATACATCTCCCCGCAGGGGAGAGTTTTGACATAATTATGTATGAACATTGTTCCATTTGCCTTAATAGCCTTTGAGTAACCCCTAGTGTTGGTGTTAGCCATGCGTATGTCCTCCATCCATCTGTCAGCGCGTCCCCAACTCCTTAGAGAGTTAGACGAAAAGAAGTTCAAGTCAGTAGGACTTGCACTACTGATGTTGCTGTCTACAATTGCATCTATCGAATTCGTATCATTCACAGCCCTTGCTGCTACAGACCAAGATGGAGATGGTCTTACTTACGGGCTTGAGTACCTCATTAATACTCAGCCTAATGATTGGGATTCTGACAACGATCAACTACCGGATGGCTGGGAATGGCAGTACGGATTAGACCCTCTTTCGAGCAGTAATTCCGATGGTGCAATCGGAGATCCAGATGGAGATGGTTTCTCGAATTTGCAAGAATACAACTACCTCCAGCCGTCAAATTGGGACCTATCCTCGTCGACCTCCGTCTTGGATAACGGAGTTTGGTGGAATGGTACAGTTCCAGTCAATGATTGGGATGAAGAGAATGCAATGCAATACAACCAGTTA
>JAACDL010000226.1 GCA_009936765.1 Methanobacteriota archaeon | reverse complement strand
TCTATTTGATTTGGACTTGATAATTGAAGTTCATCAACTAGCGTCAGTATCTTTTCTCGAGTGTCTTTTTTGATCTCATTGTTCATGTATCTAGCAGTTAAATCCGCCTTCAATAATTCGAGTTCCTCGTTTAGTGAAGCAATGTCTAGATAGTATGCTTGGACAAGAGATTGAAGGTAATTCAATTCCTTCACTTCTTCTTTTGAGAGTTTGTTCGAGCGACGTAAAACTTGAACCCATCTAAAGGCATCAGGAAGTAAACCTGCTACAAGATTAGTTTGCAGTAAAGCAAGTAATGCAATTAAGATGGCTCCAAAACCAACCGTTTGGGTAATAGTTTCTGTATTTCCTGAAAGTAGTGAATCCATGTATGATTCCTCCTCTGAATTGGAGTCATCTTGAGTTTCTTGTGTATTTTCTTCTTCTGGTTCTTCTTCGATTACAACTGACCCATTTACTTCATCGTATTGGTCAGCGATTCCGTCACCATCGCCATCCGGGCAACCAAAGATACCATCTGCAGTAGAGTTGCCAGAAATTGTAGGGCAGTGGTCTGCTATTTCAGCGCCGTCAATGAATTGCCCAGGGAAGTCGATTGTTCGTGTAGAATTCCAAGATGAGTTGCCCCAATTGTCACCATATCCATCACCATCTGTATCTGCCCACTGAGTAGAAATATTCGTGAATAAGTCGGGACTACTTCCAGAGAGGTTGTCTCCGTATCCGTCTCCATCGGAATCGATAGATTGGCTTGCATCATTAGGGAATGAATCTTCTAAATCTAATATCCCATCATCATCAGAATCAATGAAGTTGTCAACCAAAGGAAATTGATCAGTATTATCGCCGATGCCGTCTCCATCTGAATCAATTGACTCGCTTTCGTCAAGAGGGAACATGTCCGAATTGTCTCCAACACCATCACCATCGCTGTCAATAGTTTCATTCGCATCATCAGGGAAAGCGTCTGCATTATCGCCAACGCCATCTCCATCAGTATCGAATTGTTCCATGAAATTTACTGGGAAAGCATCGGAATTATCACCAACACCATCGCTATCAGTATCGTGAGTTTCAGTAGCATCGAATGGGAATGCATCAAACGTATTTGCATGACCGTCGCCGTCTGAATCTAGACATCCCAATCCTGGGAAGGTCGAATTGCCATACTCTTCAGGACAGCCATCGGAATTGTTTCCTAGAGGGTTATCGCCAAAACCATCACCGTCACTATCATTCCATTGACTAGAGTCTGTTGGGAAATTATCAGGATTGTTTCCGCTAAGATTGTCCCCGTATCCATCTGAGTCAGAATCTGTACACTGTGTAGTATCGTAAGGGAATTCATCAGCATTTACTCCAGTTGGATTATCTCCACAACCATCGTTGTCATAATCGCTGTATTGGCTAGAATCATTAGGGAAGGCATCTCCTGAATTGCTGTATCCATCACCATCTAAGTCTGGACATCCAGTTTGGTCAATTGTGGAATCTCCGTAAGTTTGAGGGCAGTCATCTGATGTGTTTGGAATGCCGTCTCCATCTGAATCATATGTTTCATATTCGAAGCTTACAGGAAGATTGACTTTTGTTCCATTTTCCAACCAAACTGCCAGATCAACTACCTCTCCATCGATATTACCAGGTGGAGAAGAAAATGTGATTGTCTCATCATCTAATACAGTGCCAGTTACATTCCCATAGCCAACAAACTCTACTTCAACTTCACCTAGAGGGCCATTCGAATTTACGATATGTTGTATCATCTTCAAGTTTGAATTTGTGTCATCATAATATGAAATGTAGATGTTATCATTTGCATCTATTGTTAGCGAAGGGTGCATACCTCCAGATTCATCTAGAGTAGAGATTTCCCAAGAAGTACCATTATGATGAGCATACCTCAATTTTTGATTTCCATTATCGTAGTATGCTACATGCAGATTATCTTGAGAATCAATTCCAATTGATGGGTACTTGCCTACATCTCCAGTACTATCCAAAACTGTGTTCTGCCATAGGTTAGATTGAGTGTTGAAGTCTGCATACTTCAAATCGCCATTATCATCATCATAGTAGACAATATGCTTGGCATCATTGGAATCTATTGCTATAGATGAACCATAATCAATCTCACCTGAACTTCCAGAATCAACAGTTGAAGCAGTCCAAGAACCACTACTCCTAGATGCTATTTCGAGACGGTCGTATGTTTCATCGACAAAAGCAATAAATGGTTTTTGATTTGAATCGAGAGCGATTGATGTCCATTCGCCAGTGATAGTCCCCCAATCGACTACTTCATCGGACCAAGTTCCCCCGCTTGCTGATTTAGCAGCATACTTAAGATCCATATTTCGGGCCCAATAAGAAACATGAATCAAATCATTTGAATCGATTTCTAGCGAAGAGTACAAGCCCGCTTGGCCGTCACTACCCCCGTTGTCGATTATGCTTCTACTCCAAGAACCTGCTACATTTGTAGCATACTTTAGGTTCCAAGCATTCAGATCTCCATAAGAAATATGGACGTTGTCATTCGAATCGATGTCAAGTGAGGTATATCTTCCAACTATTGCTGCTGTGGTGTCTATTGGATAATTAGTCCATGAACCACCGGAATTCGATGCGTATTTCAAATTCCCACTACTAACGTCATAGTATGATATGTGAAGTTCATCATTTGAATCAGTTGCAATTGATGAGTACTGGCCTACATCTGCTGAAGAATCAATAGTGAAATTTTCCCAAGAACTTTCTTCAAAATATGATGAAAGGCCAGTTGTGGTTAATGTGAGGCTAGTCCCACCAGTATGAGTTCCAGATGTAGGAGAAATCGTCCAGGTTGAGAATTCATCGCTTTCCGAGTTATCCATACTATCTTGGAGAATAGGACTTTGCGATACCATAGGTGAGAGCATAACGCTAACCATTATTGCAACCAATAGGCCAACAACAAGAGGCGCCCTTACCAACTTCTGCATAAAACACCCTACCCAATGTAAGAATTAAGCATATGGTAACGATGATGTAACTAATAATTGGAATCAGTGAGATATGAGCAATTAATCGTAGGGCTGGTTAAGTATGGAAATTGAGTGTGACCCCATTTACGGCAAGGTTGACGAACTTCTTGAGATTTTGACCAAATCAAAATCCTTGCACATTCTTCTGGAGCTTTACGAGTCAAACGGTTCCATGAGTTTCACTAAACTAAAATCTAGCGTGGATTCATCGGGAACAACCGTTTCAAGACGTTTGAATGAACTTGAGGAATGTGGATTATTGAAGCGCAATGTAAGTGATTCAAAGTCGATCACCTATTCATTAACACAAAAATCAGAATCGTTAGCGCCTATTGTTCAATCGGTGTACGACTGGTGTCTAACTAATGACTTCTGACCGTTTTTGAAAGTTGGATGGGTAATCGGAAAACCAATGCCACCTATCGAATAGATTTGTCGGGTTCAAACAGGGGTCTCTAACCCCCCAAAATTATCAAAAAATCATACAAAGAAATAGTTAATAACGATAACAAGTTAGGAGTTTTATGATTAAGCGTTGTTTATTCTTGTTAATGGTTTTAGTCTCATCATCACTGTCAGGTTGTATTGATGAACAATCCAGGGATGATGACGGGGATGATGCTTCAGTAAGCCCAGGTGTATCATATGTACTCACTAATTCTGAAGACCATGAAGACTATATATCGACAGCAACAAATGACAATCTGATAAACTTCAACACAACCAAAATTCAAAATGAACAACTAATTTGGTCCGACTTAATTATCACTCTCGCAGAAGACGACGATGGAACTAATGAAATCATATGTACAAATCCAGGACAAACCCAGAGTAATGATTGTATAATTACAGAAATACTCGGAAATGGTGACAACTACTTTGACCTTGAAGAAGTAGTTACGATATCCGAAAATGGCGTAGATTTGTGTTCGCCTGGTTCATGTAGCATTAGCCATGTAACTCTGTATCGCGATTCAATTCGTATGAGTGATGACGAACCAAGTTCGAGGAATATGTTTGATGTCGAATAACTGATAAAATCATCATAAATGCAGAGACACCTCCTCAAACACCCTTGTGTCGGAAACTGTTAGTTAGGTAGCGAGAGTACTGGGGAACTGAATAAGCCCTTGCGATTTATCCGAATCAATTCGTTGGTAGTATCATTGCCGGGTCAAATCTGTTAAACAATTATACGAGTAATTTCTACGAGGAATAGTATTATTAAGGTTCAATAGAATTGAGTTTTATGAGTCTAAACAAGGTATTGGTAGCTGTTATTTTTTCATCATTGATGATTTTGCCCGGTTGCATGGAAAGTGAAGATAAGGTTTCCACATTATCGATAGAAGTAACAGATGCAATTACAGATGATTATTCAAATGTTTATGTCAATTTTACATCAGTAGAAGTACATGGTACTGATTCAAAATGGGTCACTATTGTTGATGATGAGTCGAGCGTAGATTTGCTGACTTTAGGCAGGGAAGGAATAACAGAGTTGTTGGGAGATTCCGTATTAGAAGCGGGGAAATATACGCAAATACGTATGCATGTAGACTCTGCTTATGCCATCGATAAACAAGGAGAAATCGTTGACGTAAAAACTCCTAAGAAAATCAAAATAAATCGACCATTCACGTTAGAGGAAGGAGAGGATATGACTATAATCATTGATATTGATTTAGAGCGTTCACTCAAAGAAAAAGACTCAGGACTTGAACTTCAACCCGTAATTGGTTATGTCGATGATGGAAAGGAAAAGACCGTAGATCCTACAGTTGAATCAGAATAATCATCGAAGGCAAATGGGTGCCAGAGCAAGTGAGCTGATTCCTCGTTCATTTGCTGATCTGCAAAAGAGGCAATAGTCCAATACAAAGGTACCCCTCCAACATACACCTCATGCAAGGGTGCTACCGTCAGTTTAACTCTCGGAGCTTGATGATTTTTCTTGTAAGTAAAATCGTGAAAACTATTGTAGTCAAAACTTATTATTGACTACATTATGGAAGCGCCATGCGAGTCAAGGCAGAAGTGTGTAGTTGTGGATGCAAAATGAAGCGAGTGTATACTCGTGCAGAAGGAGGAAATGGCTGGGACCCGGTTGGTTGGATGTGTTCATGTGGTTGTGGTTGCATTGGTATTGATGAAGGAGATTGGGCTCTCCAAGGTTGCAAAGCATGCAAGGGTGGTCAGAATGAAGAATAGAGCGATGAGATACTTTCTCACAATGACAATTTTTGTTCTCTCAATTCCTGTAGTCTCTGCCCATGGTGATGCAGAAAGTTCCTCTATCTTGACGAACATTCAGATTTTCTTGATTTCAGTTTCTATTTCTGCAGTTGTTTTCTTGGTATTACGCACAAAATTTCCTAAGAAATTATCAGTTTTCACCCCTTCTATTTTTTCCTTGGCCCTGCTCTCTGGCTTAGTGCATATTCTATTGGGAATTACAGATCAGATACTGCTTCTTGGAGGAGTAGGAGTGCTGGCAATTATTGCCTCTCCAATGCTGATTAAATTTAATGATGCAAGAGAAAGAATTGCAAGATTTTCTTTAGCAGGGTTATCTCTATTGATGTTTATTGCATATTTTGTTTCAAACCATGATATACACTATGTCTTAGAAGATTACCTTGGAATTGTTACAAAGATTTCGGAAATTGGAGTGATTATTGGCCTGGTTAAGCTTCGTAAGATTGCTGGTACAGAGGAAGAATAATCCTGAGAGGATTGCAATGCGGATATTATTGTTTATATTGTTACCAAGTCTTCTACTTCTTCCTTCATTGGAGGTATTTGGTTCATCACACGGAATAGAGGGGTATTCTGAAACTGGTTGTACTTGTCATGGATCCAATGCAGGTAACGATACCTTCGTTGAAATTATTGGGATTCCAGAAAAATATAATCATGGAGAAAGATATGATTTGACAATCATTCTTTCAGGGGGCCCTCCTGAAGCAGAACAAGGTCACAGAGGAGGATTCAATGTGAAAGCATCAGATGGAGAATTATCATCCAAAGATTCAACAACATATGTCACGGAAGACGGTGAGATTACTCATGAACACTCCGGGGCGAATCAGCGTTCTTGGCTTATCGAATGGATAGCACCTTACAGTGAAAATGATGTAGAGTTTACGATAGCTGGCAATGTTGTTGATGGAGACCATCAACCCACAGATGGAGACGATTGGGCATTAGCAAGTTATACTTCTTACGGAAGTGAATTAGAGTTGTCAGACCGTTTGTCACAATATTCTAC